>NZ_CAKASO010000005.1:0-138933 GCF_916862475.1 Nocardioides sp. Leaf374 | reverse complement strand
CTGGCGGCCGGGCGGCCGGCGTACGACGGGCCGCCGCGGCGCGCGCAGGCCTGGGCCGGCACCGACCGGCAGTGCCGCGGGCGGCTGATGGGGGTCGTGCGCGACGCCGAGGGCCCGGTGCACGTCTCGGCGCTGGCGGCGGCCTGGCCCGAGCCGGAGCAGCGCGAGCGGTGCCTGGCGGGCCTGGTGGCCGACCGGCTGCTCGTGCGGGCCGGCGACAGCGGCTACGCCCTGCCCTGACCCGGCCCTGACCCGGCCCAGACCCGGCCCTGACCCGGACCGGTCCGGCCCGGCCGACGCGCCGCCGTCCCCCGGACGCGCCAGCGCCCCGGACCTGGCGGCCCGGGGCGCTGCGTGCTGCGCGGTGTGGTGCTCGTCTAGCCGGTCGTCACTCGGTCTCGCCGGTGGCCCGCGGGACGTCGCGCGGGCCCTCCTCGTCGGAGGGACCCTCGCCGAGGGCGTCGCCGACCTCGACCCCGGCGGTCTCGAACGGCGGCAGGTCGGGCAGGGCCGCGACCTTCTGGCCCTGGAAGGTGAAGGTCGCACCGGGGCCCTCGCCCTCGACGTCGACCAGCACGATCTGACCCGGGCCGACCTCGCCGAAGAGCATCTTCTCGGCCAGGACGTCCTCGATCTCGCGCTGCACCGTGCGGCGCAGCGGCCGCGCACCCAGCACCGGGTCGAAGCCCCGCTCGGCCAGCAGGTTCTTGGCCGACTGGGTGAGCTCGAGCTGCATGTCGCGGTCGCGGAGGCGGACCTCCACGGCGGCGACCATGTTGTCGACCATGTGCACGATCTGCTCGCGCGACAGGGGCGGGAAGACGATGATCTCGTCGACTCGGTTGAGGAACTCGGGGCGGAAGTGCTGCTTGAGCTCCTCCGAGACCTTGCTCTTCATGCGCTCGTAGGAGCCCGCCGCGTCGCCGCTCTGGTTGAAGCCCAGGTGCACCGACTTGGCGATGTCCCGCGTGCCGAGGTTGGTCGTCATGATGATGACGGTGTTCTTGAAGTCGACGACCCGACCCTGGGAGTCGGTGAGCCGACCTTCCTCCAGGATCTGCAGCAGGCTGTTGAAGATGTCGGGGTGGGCCTTCTCCACCTCGTCGAACAGCACCACCGAGAACGGCTTGCGCCGCACCTTCTCGGTCAGCTGGCCGCCCTCCTCGTAGCCGACGTAGCCGGGAGGCGAGCCGAAGAGCCGCGAGACGGTGTGCTTCTCGCTGAACTCCGACATGTCGAGCTGGATGAGCGCGTCCTCGTCACCGAAGAGGAACTCCGCCAGCGTCTTGGACAGCCACGTCTTGCCGACGCCCGAGGGCCCGGCGAAGATGAACGACCCGCCGGGACGCTTGGGGTCCTTGAGCCCGGCACGGGTGCGGCGGATGGCCCGGCTGAGCGCCTTGACGGCCTCGTCCTGGCCGATGACCCGCTTGTGGAGCTCGTCCTCCATCTTGAGCAGACGCGAGGACTCCTCCTCCGAGAGCTTCACGATCGGGATGCCGGTGGCGACGGCGAGGACCTCGGCGATCAGCTCCTCGTCGACCTCCGCGACCTCGTCCATGTCGCCGGCGCGCCAGGCCTTCTCGCGCTCGGACTTCTTGAGGATCAGCTGCTTCTCCTCGTCGCGCAGGCGCGCGGCGGCCTCGAAGTCCTGACCGTCGATCGCGGCCTCCTTGCGCTGACGGACCTCGCCGATCTTGTCGTCGAACTCGCGCAGCTCGGCGGGCGCCGTCATGCGACGGATGCGCAGGCGCGAGCCCGCCTCGTCGATGAGGTCGATCGCCTTGTCGGGCAGGAAGCGGTCGGAGATGTAGCGGTCGGCCAGCGTCGCCGCGGAGACCAGGGCCTCGTCGGTGATGGTGACGCGGTGGTGCGCCTCGTAGCGGTCGCGCAGGCCCTTGAGCATCTCGATCGTGTGGGCGATCGAGGGCTCCGCGACCTGGATCGGCTGGAAGCGGCGCTCGAGCGCGGCGTCCTTCTCCAGGTGCTTGCGGTACTCGTCGAGCGTGGTGGCACCGATGGTCTGGAGCTCACCGCGGGCCAGCATCGGCTTGAGGATGCTGGCGGCGTCGATGGCGCCCTCGGCCGCGCCGGCCCCGACGAGGGTGTGGATCTCGTCGATGAAGAGCACGATGTCGCCGCGGGTGCGGATCTCCTTGAGCACCTTCTTCAGGCGCTCCTCGAAGTCACCGCGGTAGCGCGAGCCGGCGACGAGCGCACCCAGGTCGAGGGTGTAGATCTGCTTGTCCTTGAGCGTCTCGGGCACGTCGCCCTTGACGATGTCCTGGGCCAGGCCCTCGACGACGGTGGTCTTGCCGACGCCGGGCTCGCCGATGAGGACGGGGTTGTTCTTCGTGCGGCGCGAGAGGATCTGCATGACCCGCTCGATCTCCTGAGAGCGGCCGATGACGGGGTCGAGCTTGCCGTCGCGGGCGTCCTGGGTGAGGTTGCGGCCGAACTGGTCGAGGACCAGCGAGGACGACGGGGCCTCGCCGCTGGCGCCGGTGGCGGCCGCGGCGGACTGCGAGGACTCCTTGCCCTGGAAGCCCGACAGCAGCTGGATGACCTGCTGGCGCACGCGGTTGAGGTCGGCGCCGAGCTTCTGCAGCACCTGGGCGGCCACGCCCTCGCCCTCGCGGATCAGCCCGAGCAGGATGTGCTCGGTGCCGATGTAGGAGTGGCCGAGCTGCAGCGCCTCGCGCAGGGACAGCTCGAGCACCTTCTTGGCGCGCGGGGTGAAGGGGATGTGGCCGGACGGGGCCTGCTGGCCCTGGCCGATGATCTCCTCGACCTGGGCACGGACGGCCTCGAGCGAGATGTCGAGGCTCTCCAGCGCCTTGGCCGCGACGCCTTCTCCCTCGTGGATGAGACCGAGCAGGATGTGCTCGGTCCCGATGTAGTTGTGGGAGAGCATGCGGGCCTCTTCCTGGGCCAGCACGACCACCCGGCGGGCTCGGTCTGTGAACCGCTCGAACATGCGCATCGCTCCTCGTGCAGGTGGGGTGCCGTCCGCTCCTGGGTGGAGGGAGGGTACGGAGTGTCCAACCCCGCTGACAGCCTACGCGTTCCCCCTCAGCGCAGAAGGTGCGTCCGCTGAGAGCGAACACGCCCGGTCCGCCGCCCGTGCGGGCGGTGGACCGGGCGTGTCGGCCGGCGTGTCGGTCGCTGTGTCAGTTGGCGGCGTCGAAGGCCTCGCGCACCTCGGCCGAGACGCGGCCGCGGTCGGGCACCTCGTAGCCGTTGGAGCGGGCCCACTCGCGGATCTCCTTGGCGCTGGGTCCGCCATCGGCCGAGCCGTTGGTCGCGGCGCCGGCGGAGGCCTTGCGGCCGCGGCGGGCCGAGCCCGACACCTTGCGCGCGTGCCCGACGTAGGGCGCCAGGGCCTCGCGCAGCTCCGTGGCGTGCTCGTCGGTGAGGTCGATCTCGTAGGTCGTGCCGTCGAGACCGAAGGTCACCGTCTCGCTGGCCTCGCTGCCGTCGAGGTCGTCCTCGAGGACGATGTGGATCTTCTGCGCCATTGCTCTGCGACCTCCGTGAATTCGACGCCGAAGCGTCGTCGAATTTGAATTCGTGCGAGATCGATGATGCCAGAGTGGCGACGCCGACTAAGAATTGTGGCGGGTAAAGAATTCACACCGCCTTTTGCTGAGCACTCGCGCCGACTAATCAATGCGACGTCGTCGACGAATTGGGCCCGCGACGACCACGGGGACGATCAGCAATTGCGCGCGTGCACCAGGGCCAGGCCCCGCAGGGTGAGCCACGGGTCGTGGTGGGTGAAACAGGAGCATTCGGCCAGGACGAGGTCGGAGAGATATCCGGTCGCCACGACGGTGACCGCGTCGGTCTCGGCGCCGAGCTCGGAGATCATGCGGCTCACGATTCCCTCGACGCTGGCCGCGACCCCGAAGAGCATGCCCGACTGCAGCGCCTCGACGGTGTTCTTGGCGATCACCGAGCGGGGCCTGAGCAATTCGACGGTGCGCAGCTGGGCGCCGCGACGCCCGAGTGCCTCGAGCGATATCTCGATGCCGGGCGAGATGGCGCCGCCGACGTACTGACCGCGGGCACTGACCACGTCGAAGGTCGTGGCCGTGCCGCCGAAGTCGACGACGATGGCGGGGCCGCCGTGGAGGGTGGCGGCGGCCAGGGCGTTGACGATGCGGTCGGAGCCCACCTCGCGCGGGTTGTCGGTGAGCACCGGCACGCCGGTGCGGACCCCGGGCTCCACGACGACGTGGGGCACGTCGGGGAAGTGCCGGACGAGCATGTCGCGCCACTCGTGCAGCACCGTCGGCACGGTGGCGCAGACCGCGACGCCGGAGACGGCGTCGGCGGCAGGGCCGCCGGGAGCGCCGGCCAGGAGGCCGCGCAGCAGCACCGCCCACTCGTCGGCGGTGCGGCGGGCGTCGGTGCCGACGCGCCAGTCGGCCAGGACCTGCCCGGGGGCGCCGGGCTCGACCGCCGGGTCGAGCAGCCCCAGGACGGTGTGGCTGTTGCCGATGTCGGCGCACAGCAGGCTCACGGCTCAGACGTCCCGGAGGTCGAGCCCGAGGTCGAAGACCGTGACCGAGTGGGTCAGCGCGCCGGAGGAGATGAAGTCGACGCCGGTCTCGGCCACCGCGCGGGCGCGGGCGAGGGTCAGCCCGCCGGAGGCCTCGAGGGTGGCGCGGCCGGCGGTGAGCCGGACGGCCTCGGCCATCGTGGCGTCGTCCATGTTGTCGAGCAGGATCTCGCGGCAGCCGGCCTCCAGCAGCTCGCGCAGCTGGTCGAGGTCGGTGACCTCGACCTCGACGCGCAGGTCGGGGTGCGCCTCGCGCACGGCGCGGTAGGCCGGCACGACGCCGCCGGCCGCCACCACGTGGTTGTCCTTGACCATCGCCATGTCGGTGAGCGACATGCGGTGGTTGACCCCGCCGCCGCAGCGCACGGCGTACTTCTGCAGGGCGCGGTAGGTCGGCAGCGTCTTGCGGGTGTCGAGCACGCGGGCGCGGGTGCCCTCGAGGGCGTCGACCCACGCCGCGGTGGCGGTGGCGACGCCGGAGAGGTGGCTGGCGTAGTTGAGCGCCGTGCGCTCGGCGGTGAGCAGGCCGCGGGTCGGGCCGGCCACGCTCATCACGACGTCGCCGGGGGCGACCCGGGTGCCGTCGGGCACGCGACGGGTGACCTCGACGGCGTCGCCGAGGACGAGGCGGAAGACCAGCTCGGCGATGCCGAGGCCGGCGACCACGCCGGCGTGGCGTGCCCCGAAGTCGCCCTCGCCGCGGGCCTCGGCGGGGATGGTGGCCATCGACGTGACGTCGCCCGCGGCCACGCCGCCGGGCAGGTCCTCGGCCAGCGCCGCGACGACCGCGTCGTGCACCGCACGCGGGTCGAGACCCGCCTCGGCCAGCTCGGCGAGGAGCGGCCCCGGCAGCTCGTCGTACGGCGTGAGGCCCGGGAGGGTGCCGGGTCGGGTCGCGGTCTCGTGGCTGCTCATCGCGGTCCTCCGGTGGTCACGGGTGCGGGGGTGGGACCCGCCGCGGGGTCGGTGGCGGGGGCCGGCACGTGGAGGAGGGCGAGCGCGCCCTCGCGCAGGGTGGCGTCGACGTGGCCGGCCCAGCGGGCGTCGTCCCGCTCGGGGAAGTCCTCGCGCCAGTGGGAGCCGCGGGTCTCCTCGCGCAGCAGCGCCGCCCCGGCCAGCGCCGTGCTGAGGGTGACCAGGTTGGTGGTCTCCCAGGCCGCGACGTCGACGACGGTCGCCGGCTCGGCGGCCAGGGCGGCCACCTCCTCGGCGGCGGCGGTGAGGCCGGCGGCGCTGCGCAGCACCCCGGCACGGGCGGTCATCGTCTCCTGCAGGCGGGGCCGCACGGCGGCGTCGACCAGGCCGGGGGCGCGGCCGTCGTCGGCGGGGTCGAGCGGCTCGCTCCAGCCGCGCAGCTCACCGGGCAGCACCGAGGCGATGCGGCGGGAGAAGACGAGGCCCTCGAGCAGGGAGTTGGAGGCCAGGCGGTTGGCGCCGTGCACCCCGGAGCAGGCGACCTCGCCGGTGGCGTAGAGGCCCGGCACGTCGGTGCGGCCCCACAGGTCGGTGGCGACGCCGCCCGAGGCGTAGTGGCAGGCCGGGGCGACCGGGATCAGGTCGGTGACGGGGTCGACGCCGTGGGAGCGCGCGGTGGCCAGGATGGTCGGGAAGCGGCGCTCCCAGAAGCGCGCCACCGCGGCCGGGTCGTCGGGGTCCTCGCCGAGGTGGCGGGCGTCGAGCCACATGTGGGCGCGGCCGGTCTCGTGCATGCGGCGCGTGATCGCCTTGGCCACGACGTCGCGCGGGGCGAGGTCGGCCAGCTCGTGCACGCCGCGCATGAAGGCCGTGCCGCCGTCCTCGGGAGCGCCGTCGACGAGCACGGCGCCCTCGCCGCGCACGGCCTCGGAGATGAGCGGCTGCTGGCCCAGCGACTGCGGGCCGAGGTACATGACGGTGGGGTGGAACTGCACGAACTCCAGGTCGCGCAGCCACGCCCCGGCGCGCAGGGCCAGGGCGGTGCCGTCGCCGGTGGAGACCGCCGGGTTGGTGGTCTGGGAGAAGACCTGGCCCAGGCCGCCGCTGGCCAGCACCACCGCGCGGCAGCGCACGGCGCCGACGCCGTCGCGCTGCCCCTCGCCCATCACGTGCAGCGTGACGCCCGCGACGCCGCCGCTGCCGACGGGCCCGTCGAGCAGCAGGTCGACGGCCAGGGCGTGCTCGACCACCTCGATCTCCGGGGCCCGCGCGACCGCGGCGATCAGCGCCCGCTGGATCTCCGCGCCGGTCGCGTCGCCGCCCGCGTGGGCGATGCGGTCGCGGTGGTGGCCGCCCTCGCGGGTCAGCGACAGCTCGCCGTCGGGGGCGTGGTCGAACTGCGCGCCCAGCGCGATCAGCTCGCGCACGGCCTCCGGTCCCTCGGTCACCAGCGCGCGCACGGCCTCGGCGTCGCAGGCGCCCGCCCCGGCGACCAGGGTGTCGATCTCGTGCTCGGCGGGGGTGTCGCCCGGGCCGAGGGCCGCGGCGATGCCGCCCTGGGCCCACTGCGTCGAGCCCGCGGCGAGCACGTCCTTGGTGACGACCAGGACCTTCTCCACCCGGTCCTTGAGCCGCAGCGCGGCCGTCAGGCCCGCGATGCCGGAGCCGATGACCACCACGTCGGCCCGCGTCGTCCACCCCGGGGCGGGGGCGGCGAGGCGGCCGGGCAGACCACCGGGCTGAGCACCGGGCTGGGCGCCGGGTCGGGCTCCGGGCTGGGCTGCGGGTCGGGCGGGCGCGTCGGGCATCGTCGAAGGCTAGCGCCCGGCCACGGTGTCGCCGCGGACCAGACCGGAGCCCGCGACGGCCTCGGCCGGGTCGAAGCCGGTGGCCAGGATCTTGTTGTCGGCGTCGACGAAGACCACGTGGGGCCGGTGGGTGCGGGCCTCGGCGGTCTCCATCTGGCCGTAGGCGATGAGGATGACCAGGTCGCCGGGGTGCACGAGCCGGGCCGCGGCACCGTTGATGCCGAGCACGCCCGAGCCGCGCTCACCGGCGATGGTGTAGGTCTCCAGGCGCGCGCCGTTGGTGATGTCGACGATGTGGACCAGCTCGCCGGGCAGCAGGTCGGCGGCGTCGAGGAGGTCCTCGTCGACGGTGACCGAGCCGACGTAGTGCAGGTCGGCCTGCGTCACGGTCGCGCGGTGGATCTTGCTGGTCATCATGGTGCGCAGCATCAGGAGGCTCCTGCGGTCTGGTGGCCCGGGCCGGACGGCCCGAGGGCGAGGGGGAGGTTGTCGATGAGGCGGGTGGTGCCGACGCGGGCGGCGACCAGCACGCGGGCGGGGGCGCCCGGCTCCGGCCGCGCGGGCGGGTCGGCCAGGTCGGGGTCGGTGAGCACGAGGTAGTCCAGGTCGAGGCCGGGCTCGGCGTCGACCTCGGCGCGGGCGGCGGCCAGGGCGGCGGGGGCCGCCTGCGCCGGGTCGGTCGACGCCGCCGCGCCCTGCGCGGCCCGCAGGGCGCGGCTCAGGGCGAGGGCGGCGCGCCTGTGGTCGGGCTCGAGGAAGCGGTTGCGGCTGGAGAGGGCCAGGCCGTCGTCGTCGCGCCGGGTCGGGGCGCCGACCACGTCCACGCCGAGGCAGAGGTCGGCCACCATCCGGCGTACGAGCGTGAGCTGCTGGTAGTCCTTCTCGCCGAAGACGGCGACGTCGGGACGCACCAGGCCGAGCAGCTTGGCCACGACGGTGAGCACGCCGCGGAAGTGGCCCGGACGGGTCCGGCCCTCGAGCACCGAGCCCAGCGGGCCGGGCTCGACCGTCACCTGCGGCTCGCGGACCTGCGGCCAGCCGGGGTACATCTCCTCGGCCGACGGGGCGAAGACCACGTCGACGCCCTCGCGGGCGCAGACCTCGAGGTCGGCCTCGAGCGTGCGGGGGTAGCGGTCGAGGTCCTCACCCGGCGCGAACTGCAGCGGGTTGACGAAGACCGAGGCGACCACCGCCCCCCGGGCCCCGGCGTGCTCGCGCGCGAGCCGGGCCAGGCTGGCGTGGCCCTCGTGCAGCGCGCCCATGGTCGGCACGAACGCCACCGGCTCCCCCGCCGCCCGCACCCCGGCGAGCGCCGCGGCGAGCTCCGCGCGGTCGCGGGCCAGGACTGGCCTGGTCGGAGGACCGGGCCGGGCGCTGGTCGCGGTGCTGGTCGCGGTGCTGGTCGCAGTGCTGGTCGCAGTGCTGGTCGCAGTGGTGCCGGTCGTCGTGCCGGGCGCGGTCACCGGGGGTCCCCGGCGCGGTGGCGGCGCGGAGCCGGCTCGGCGTGCGGCGCCCCGGCGAGGGCCGCGTCGAGCGCGCGGGTGATCTTCACGGCCCGCAGCGGCAGCAGGCGACCGTCGGCCACCGCGCGGTCCAGGGTGGCGCGCGCCATCGCGACGTACGACGGGAGCGTGTGGGCGGCGTTGGCGGCGAGATCCTCGAGGTGGGCCTGCACCGTGCCGACGTCGCCGCGCACGATCGGGCCGGTGAGCGCGGCGTCGCCCCGGTCGAGGGCGTTGTCGAGCGCCGCGGTGAGCAGCGGGCGCAGCGTGCCGGCGGGGTCGTCGGCGCCGGCCGCGGCCAGCATCTCCATGGCCTCGCTGACGAGCGTGACCAGGTGGTTGGCGCCGTGGGCCAGGCCCGCGTGGTAGAGCGTGCGCATCTCCTCGGGCACGCTCATCAGCCGCCCGCCCAGACCGGCGGCAAGGCGCTCGGCCATCGCGCGCTCGGCCGGCGCGGCGGTCACACCGAGGACGCAGCCGGAGAGCCGCTCGAGGTCGACGGCGGTGCCGGTGAAGGTCATCGCGGGGTGCAGCGCGAGGACGCGGGCGCCGACCCGCTCGGCGGGGGCGAGCACCGCGAGCCCGTGGCGACCGGAGGTGTGCACGACGTGCTGGCCCGGGCGCAGGGCGCCGCTGGCGGCGAGCATGGAGACGACGTTGTCGAGCATGTCGTCGGGCACCGTGAGCAGCAGGACGTCGCAGGCTCGGGCGACCGCGGTGGGCTTGGCGCCGGCGACGCCGGGCAGCAGCGTGGCGATGCGCTCGAGCGAGGCGGGCGACTCCCCCGCGGCGGCGGCGACCTCGTGGCCGGCGGAGCGCAGCCGCGCGGCGAGCACGGCACCGACCCGGCCGGCGCCGACGACGCCGATGCGGAGGGGGGCGGCGCCGGGCGCGGCGAGGTGCCGACCCGCCGGGGTGACCGGGGTGGGGTCGGGACCGGGGGCAGGGCTGTGCGCGGGTGTGACCATGACCGTGACCTTTCGTTTCAGTCCCTCCGACCACCTCCGTCGCCGCGCTGCCGGTCGTGCTGGCTGCGGGTCGGGAGGCCGGGGTGGGTACCGAACGGTGAGCTCGTCAGATGCACCACGAATCTACGCCGACCGCCCCCGCGGGGTAAGGCGATCGGGTGTGACCTGGCCGACAGGCCGGTCGCTGTGCGAGAGGATGCGGGAGGGGCCGGGCGCGGGTCTCAGCCGACCTGGAGCGGGCGCGGCGCGCGCGGCAGCCAGGTCTGCGTGACGTGGTCGACGATGTGGACGCCCTCGGGAGCGGTGATCTCGTGCACCCCGTCGGGCACGACGCCCTGGCGCAGCGACTGGAAGACCGCCCACTCGCGACGCTTGCGCTTGTTGCGGAAGCTGGTGGCGAAGGACTCGGGGTCGGTCCAGTGCGCGAACTCGTCGGAGTCGAGGAACTTCAGCTCCACGCACAGCCCGTGGGGCAGCCCGATCGAGCGGCACTGCTCCGGGGTCGAGCGGATCTCCCACTCGAAGGCCTTGGTGAAGACGAAGTCGGGACCGACGGGGTAGCCCCACTCCTCGGCGTTGCGCAGGCCGAGGTCGAGGTAGCCGTGGGAGTCGCTGTCGAGGTAGAGCCCGTGGCGCGGCACGCGGATGATCGACTGCACGTCGCCGACCTGCCAGGCGAGGTCGCCGAGCGAGACCTCGCCCTCGGTGGTGAGGACCATGTCGCCGTCCCACTTCCAGGAGTAGCGCGTGGCGACCTGGGCGAAGCACCAGTTGTAGAAGTACGACAGCGAGTGCACCGAGAGCTCGTGGGTGGCGAGGTGCTCGGCGCCGGCGCGCGCGACCGCGAACGGGTAGGTGGACTGGCGCAGCCGGTGGCCCAGCCCGGCCCGCTCGGCGGTCTCGGCCGCGACCTCGGGCGAGCCGTCGCTGGAGCCGTTATCGACCACGAGCACCTCGTCGCAGGCGCGCAGCAGCGGCGGGAGCACGAAGGGCAGGGCGCGGGCCTCGTCCTTGACGCGCAGCACGGCGGTGGAGCCGGCCCGCAGGCCGCCCGGGCGGTGCCAGGGCCAGGTGATGTCGAAGTCGGCGTGGCCCTCGAGGTTGCGCAGGCCGTCGGGGTGGCGGATGGCGTTCACGGCGGGGCCCTCAGCGCTCGCGGCCGGCGGCCTTGCGCAGCCCGCGGCGCACCGGGGCCGGCACCATCGCCCGCAGGCCGTGGGGCACCCGGTCGGCGGCGCGCACCGGGGCGTCAGGGGCGGGCGCGTCGGCCGGCTTCGGGCCGCCGGGGCCGGTCTGGCCGCCACCGGGGCCGCGACCGCCCTGGCGCATCCGGTGCTCCGTGGCGACGACCGAGGAGCGGCTGATCGCCTCGGCCTCGGCGTACAGGTCGGTGTAGCCCTGGCGCAGCTGGTCGAGGGCCTCGTGCACGGCCGGCTGGTCGCCGCCGGGCTCGGCGAGCTTGTTGAGCTCCGACCAGGTCTCGGCGGTGAGCTCGTGCAGACGCGGGGGCAGGGCGAGGTCGTCGAGGGTCTGGGTGACGCGGCGCAGGCCGGGGTCGACGAAGCGGTGGCCGTCGCGGATCTGCTCGCTGGTGGCGTGTAGGACGTGCTGGAGCTGCAGCTGCTCGCCCACGCGCATCGTCTCGCGGGTCCAGTCGTCGAGCAGGTCGGAGTAGCGCACGAAGACGCGACCGCCGTCGGCGACGGACTCGCGGGTGGCGCGCTCGGTGTGGAGCAGCATGTTGAGCCAGGAGCTGGCCAGGTGGGCCGAGCCGAGCCGGTTGGCGTAGTACTTCTGCTTGCTCCCGACCACCTCCGCGGGCGGGCGGAGCATGGTGGCGAAGACCGGGGTGGCGCCGCTGCGGATCGCCGCGACCCGCCACAGCGACAGGAACCAGCTCAGCCGGGGGTCCTTGACGACGAGCTCGCTGGCCACCTCGAAGTGCGACTCCAGCCACTGGGCGGTGCGGATCCGCTCGGGCTCGCGGGTGGAGATGCGGCCGGTCTCGAACCACGCGTCGGGTCGCGAGTCGCTGACCTGCACGACCGCCTCGCGCAGCAGGCGGGTGTGGTGCTCGACGGCCCAGGCCGGCTCACCGAAGCCCTTGGGGTTGGTCTCGTCGGGCACGACCTCCGGCTTGGGCACGTGCAGGCCCAGGATCTGCATCAGGCCGGCCATGGTGCTCGTGCCGCTGCGGCCCGCGCCCGCGACGAAGAGCACCTTGCGCGGGTGGTCGGCGGGGTCCGGGGTGGGCGGCACGGTGGCGTCAGGCAGGGCGGTCACGGGAGGGGAGCCTACTGCCGATCGGGCCCGCCACTACGGTGGGCGCGTGAGGCTGCGCCGAAGCGATCCCCGACGCAGGCCCGCGGACGGTCCCGCAGACCGTCCGGCCGAGGGCCCGGCCGAAGGCCCCGTGATCAGCGTGGTCGTGCCCGTGCACGACGTCGCCGCCTACCTGCCCGCCTGCCTCGACAGCATCCTGGCCCAGAGCCACCGCGCGCTCGAGGTGGTCGTCGTCGACGACGGCTCCACCGACGGGTCGGGCGCCGTCGCCGACGCCTACGCCGAGCAGGACGCCCGCGTGCGTGTCGTGCACCAGGCCAACCAGGGCCTCGGCGCCGCCCGCAACGCCGGCCTGGCCCACGCCACCGGCCCGCTGCTGGCCTTCGCCGACTCCGACGACGTCGTGCCGCCGGACGCCTACGCCACCATGCTCGAGGCCCTGAGGCGCGACGACAGCGACCTGGTCACCGGCTCGGTGGCGCGCTGGGAGGACGGCCGGCTCACCGAGCCGCCCTGGATGCGCCGGCTGCACCGCGAGCGCCGCGCCCTGGGGATCGCGGAGCTGCCCGAGCTGATGGGCGACGTCTTCGCCTGGAACAAGCTCTGGTCACGGGCCTTCTGGGACACCGCGGGCCTCACCTGGCCCGAGGGCGTGCGCTACGAGGACCAGCCCACGCTGACCCGGGCCTACCTGGCCGCGCGGCGCATCAGCGTGCTGCCCGAGGTGGTCTACCACTGGCGCATCCGCACCGACGGCAGCTCCATCACCCAGCAGCGCTCCTCGCTGGCCGACCTCACCGACCGCTGGTCGACCAAGCGCGACTCGCTGCGCAGCGTGGAGCAGTGGGCGGCCGACGCCCCGGCCGCGACGGGGGGCGAGGTGGTCGACGTCATGCGCGACCGCGTGCTGGCCGGCGACCTGCACCGCTACTTCACCGAGATCCCCGGCTGCGACGACGCGTGGTGGGAGCTGCTGCGCTCCGGCGTGCTCTCGCTGTGGGGGGCGGGTGCCCCCGGCGGCCGCGGGCCCTCGTCGCTGACCGCCTCCGGCCTGCCGCCGGTGCACCGGCTGACCGGGTGGCTCGTGGAGCAGGGCCGGCGCGCGGACGCCGCGGCGGTCATGGCGTGGATGGCCGAGCACCCCGGCCCCGCCCCCCGCACCTCCGGCCCCGACGGGGCGCGGCTCGCGCTGCCCGTCCTCGACCCCGCCTCCCTCGACCCCTCCGCCGTCGCCCTGCGGGCGCACGAGGTCTGAGGCGGTCGGCGCGGCGGCGGGTTTCACCGGCCGGCTGGCGAGACCCGCACCGGTCGGCCCACGCACGGGCCGACCAGTGCGGGTCCGGGCCGACAGGTGCCGCGGGCGGCGGGGCGTACGTCGTGCCGCGGGTTTCGCCGGCCAGCTGGTGAAACCCGCACCTGTCGGCCCACGCACGGGCCGACAGGTGCGGGTCTGGGCCGACAGGTGCCGCGGGGTCGGACGGCCCGGGTGGTGCTGGTGGGACCGGTGGTGCCTCAGGGGGCGTGCGTCAGAGCAGGCCCTCGGACTGCAGGAAGTCGAGGGCGACGTCCTCGGTCTGCTCGCGGTCGACCGAGATCCGGCCGTTGAGCTCGGTGAGCTTCTCGGTGGTCAGCGCGGCCATGAGCGGGTTGAGCACGTCGGCGACGCCCGGGTTGGCGTCGAGGAACTCGTCGGAGACGGCCGGCACGAGGTTCTGGGCGGGCTGGATCTCCTGGTCGTCCTCGAGCACGACGAGCCCGAGGGACTCCAGCGTGCCGTCGGTGGTGCTGGTCTCGCCGAGCTCCGACTCGCCGTCGAGGACCGACTGGTAGGTCTGGTCGCTGGCGTAGCCCAGGGGCAGCACCTCGGTGACGTCGATGCCGTACTCGTCGACCAGGCCGCCCTCGCAGTCGAGGCGTCCCTCGCAGTCGGGGGCCGCGGCCAGCACGACCGACTCGCCCTCGAGGTCGGAGAGCTCGTCGACGTCGTTCTCCTCGGCGTAGTCCTGGGTCACGAAGAACGCGTTGGTGTCGGTGGCGGGCGACACGTCGAGCAGGGTGATGCCGGCGGCCTCGAGCAGGTCGGCGCCGTCGGCCTTCAGTTCCTCGCCGTCACCGGTCTCGAAGGGCTCGGCGTCGTCGCCGTTCTCCCGAGCGTTGAGGGCGTTGACGATGCCGCCGACGTACTCCGGGACGACGTCGACGTCACCGGGGAAGGTGCCGAGGTAGGCGTCGCGGGCGTCGACGAGGTTGACGGTGGGCTCGTAGCCCGCGTCGGCGAGCAGCTGCTCGTACATCGAGGCGACCAGGGCCGCCTCGGGGAAGTTCTGGCTCGCGATGGTGACGGGGCCGCCACCGGCGGCGGGCTCGGAGCCCGTGGACTCCGAGGGGGACGACGACGAGGAGGCGTCGTCGGAGGCCGTGTCGTCGAGCTCGTCGCCGGCACAGGCGCTCGCGGCCAGCAGGGTGCCGGCGGAGAGCACCGCGGCCAGGGAACGTCGCAGCTTCATGGGGTGCACCTTCTGTGTCCCGCGGGCGGCGCCCGCGCGTGTCCGGTCGGCGGGCGGACCCGCGTCAGGGGCCGACGGCGTCGGCTAGGACGAGACTGTAGGCGCCGCGACCGACGCCGGGGCTCCCCCGGACCGGCGAGGCCGACCCGTGGGACGCGCACCCGGCGACCCGGGAGGGGTGGTGAGGCGCTGCGCGAGGGCGGCGACCAGCTCGAGCAGCAGGGCGACCACGGCCACGACGACCGCGCCGGCGATGCCCTGGCCGTACTGGTTGCGCACGAAGCCGTCGGTGATGACCCGGCCCAGGCCGGGTCCGGCGACCAGCGCGGCGATGGTGGCGGTGGCCCACACCTGCACCAGGGCCAGGCGCAGCCCGGAGACCACCAGCGGCGTGGCCAGGGGCAGCTCGACGCGGCGGAACTTCTGCAGCCCCGTCATGCCCATGCCGTCAGCGGCCTGGCGCACGTCGGCGGGCACCTCGCGCACGGCGACGTAGGCGTTGGTGATGATCGGGGGCAGGGCGAAGAGGGTCAGCGCGACCAGCGTCGCGAGGCCGGCGCGGCCGTAGGGCCCCGCCTCGCGCACCCCGGGGAACCAGCCCTGGGTCCAGCCCCAGGCGTCGGCGGTGACGAGGAGCGCGAGGAGGGCGAAGGTCGGCACGGCCCGGCCGATGTTGGAGATGTTGATCGCCAGGAAGCCGCCCCGGCCCAGGTGGCCCAGCCACAGCGCCACGGGGAGCCCGAGGGCGGCGGCCAGCCCGAGGGCGGTGACGGTGAGGAGCAGCTGCTGGAGCAGCAGCTCGAGCATGCCGCCGTCGCCGGTCCAGCTCGCGGCGGTCGTGAGGTAGGCCCACGCGTCCTGGAGCACCCTCATGCCCGCACCCCCCGGGTCCAGGGCGTCAGCACCCGCTGGGTCGCCACGAGCAGCACGTCGAGGACGATCGCGAGCACGACGCACAGCACCGCCGCGGTGAGCAGCTCGGCGCGGAAGTCGGTCAGCACGCCGTCCTTGATGAGGTTGCCCAGGCCGCCGTAGGAGACCAGGGAGCCGACCGTGGTGAGCGCGACCGTGGAGACGGTGGCCACGCGCAGCCCGGCCATGACGACCGGCAGCGCCAGCGGCAGCTCCACGCGCAGCAGCAGGCGGCCCGGGCCGTAGCCCAGGCCGGTGGCCGACTCGCGGACCTCGTCGGGCACCGAGCGCAGCCCCTCGAGGAAGGCGCGCACGAGGATGGTGAGGGCGTAG
The DNA here is from genome assembly GCF_916862475.1 of Nocardioides sp. Leaf374. Lineage (NCBI taxonomy): Bacteria > Bacillati > Actinomycetota > Actinomycetes > Propionibacteriales > Nocardioidaceae > Nocardioides > Nocardioides sp. Leaf374. The sequence goes on along the minus strand of NZ_CAKASO010000005.1, from coordinate 123,141 downwards.
AGCGCCAGCCCGATGACCACCGTCGTGGGCGACAGGCCCGTGAAGGGCACCAGCAGCGGGAGCAGGGCCAGCGACGGCACGGTGTAGATGCCGGTCGAGACCGCGAGGATGGTCGACTCCAGCCGGGGCAGGCGGCGGGCGAGCACGGCCAGCGGGAAGGAGATCAGCAGGCCCGCCAGCACGGCGGCCACGGTGATCCACACGTGCTCCACGGTGGCGTCGACGATCTCGGACTGCCGGTCGGCGACGTACTGCCAGCAGAACCACTCGTTGGTCAGACGGCTGTAGCAGGACGGCCCGGCGTCGGCGGTCGGCACGGCCAGCGCCGCGGCCTGCACGAGTAGGGTCACCGCATGGAACCTACCGGCTCCCCCGCGAGCCAGCCGATGATCCGGCTCTCGGGCGTGGGCAAGACCTACCCCGACGGCACCGTGGCGGTCCACGAGCTCGACCTCGAGGTCGGACGCGGCGAGCTGGTCTGCCTGGTCGGCCCGTCGGGCTGCGGCAAGTCGACGACGCTGAAGATGGTCAACCGGCTCATCGAGCCGACCACCGGGCGCATCGAGATCGACGGCGCCGACGTCACGGGGGTCGACCCCGTCGAGCTGCGCCGCGGCATCGGCTACGTCATCCAGCAGGTGGGCCTCTTCCCGCACCAGCGCATCGTCACCAACGTGATGACCGTGCCGCTGCTCTACGGCGAGTCCAAGGCGACCGCCCGCCGCCGCGCCGAGGAGCTCATGGACCTCGTCGGGCTCGACCCGTCGACCTACGGCGACCGCTACCCCCACCAGCTCTCCGGCGGTCAGCGCCAGCGCGTGGGCGTGGCCCGCGCGCTGGCCGCCGACCCGCCGGTGCTGCTCATGGACGAGCCCTTCGGCGCCGTCGACCCGGTGGTGCGGGTCAGGCTCCAGGACGAGTTCCTGCGCCTGCAGCGGGACCTGGGCAAGACCGTCGTGCTGGTCACCCACGACATCGACGAGGCCGTGCGCATGGGCGACCGGGTCGCGGTCTTCGCCACCGGCGGCCGCCTGGCGCAGTACGCCACCCCCGCGGAGCTGCTGGGCCGCCCCGCCGACGACTTCGTGGCCGACTTCGTGGGCTCGACCCGCGGGCTGCGCCGGCTCACCGTCACCCCGATCGACCCCGCCCACCTCGAGCCCCTCGACGGGGTCAGCGCCGGTCAGCTGGGCGCGGCGGTCGACGTCGGCGCCACCCTGGAGGAGGCGCTGGCCGTGCTGCTGCGCGACGACAAGGGCATGGTCGGGGTCAAGGACGGTGCGCGCTTCGTCGGCGTGCTCACGCCCAACGGCGTGCACCGCGCCCTGCGCGCCTCGCTGGGCTGAGGCACGCTCCGTCCCCGCGGACGGGGCCCTCGCGGGCCGGCCGGGCCCTCAGGCCTGGTCGGCGGGGGCCACTGGCACGTCGCGGTGCCACGACTCGGTGACGTACGTCGTCACCCAGCCCATCGAGGTGTAGAGCCCGTCGGCGCCGGTGGAGGAGTCGGCGTCGACCTCGAGGCCCACGCGGTGGCGGTCGCGGCCGGCGGCGTCGGCGATGATCGTGCGCAGCAGGCCCTTGGCCACCCCGCGGCCGCGCGCCGCCTCCCGCACGCCGATGTAGGAGACGTAGGAGCCGTCGGGCCCGTCGGCGCTCTCCGAGACCGTGCCGACCAGCGCACCGACCGCCTGGGGTGCGGCGCCGTCGTCGGCGCCGTCGAGCAGCTCGGCCAGCCACCAGTGGTCCCAGCGGTGGCCGGGGTCCTCGCGCAGCCGGTGCAGGAACTCGTCGAAGGTCTCCTCCCACGAGTTGAAGTGGTCGAGGAAGGCCTCCTCCAGGACGTCGTGGACGTCGCGCAGGTCCTCGTCGTCGGGCATGCCGCCGCCGGCGCGTCGCACCTGGCGGAAGCGCACGCCCTTGCGCTCCCACAGCGCGGGGTCGGGCACCAGCGAGGACTCCTCGGCGGTGACCGGGCGGCTCATCTGCCACCAGGTGCGGACCTTGGCGAAGCCGCCCTCGGTGAGCCAGCGGGCCTGGCGCTCGTCGCCCTCGAAGGCGCCGGTGTCGATCTGCTGCACCTCGAGGCCGCGGGCCTCGCCGACGGCACGGGCCTGGCCCACGGCCCACTCGACGAGCACGTCGGAGCAGGCGTCGGCCGTGCGGGCGGGCAGGTCGCGCTCGACGACGTGGACGAAGAGCATCCGGCCGCCGGCGCGGTCGTGCACGCTGCCCCAGGCGCGGATCAGGCCGTCGGCGTCGCGCACCACGACGTTCTGCCGCGTGCGCAGTCCACGCTCGGAGACCTCGACGAGCACGTCGTCGACGCTGGCGCCGGCCCAGCCGCGGCCGTGGCGCTCGTGGGCGCGCAGCAGGGTCGTGAGCCGCTCGACGTCGGCCCGGTCGGCCGGGTCGGGGCTGTCGACGCTCCAGTCGGCGGGGAGCCCGGGAGGGTCGGGGACCAGCTCGACGGGGTCTTCTTCGAACCGGGACTCCTCGGGGATCACGAGGAGCCATCCTGCCGTACGCCGCGGCCGCGGTGGACCACCCCGTGGAGCGACGCAGCGCCCGCGGGGCCCGCGGGCCGCCCGGGCCGGGAGGCTGGGCTCACGCGCGGCGGCGGCGGGTGGCCTCGGCCTCGGCGCTGCGCCAGGCGGCGGTGACGGTCTCGACCTCGGCGCGCAGCACGTCGATCTCGGCCTCGAGCTCGGCCATCCGCACGATCGCCTCGGCGGCGCGCTCCTCGGCGGCGTCGAGGCTGCGGGCGGTGAGGGCGCCCTCGCGCTCGAGCTCCTGGGCGCGCTTGGTCTCGGCGAGCAGGCGGCGGGTGGTCTCGGCGTCGTGCTTCTGGAGCTTGGCCAGCTCGGCCTCGAGCTCGGAGAGGGCGGTCTCGCGCTCGGCGAGGCGGGCCCCCAGCTCGGAGCGGACGTCACCGACCTGCCGGGCGACGTGGGCGGCGTGCTCCACCGAGCGCTCCTCGGCCATGCGGCGGTAGGCCTGGGCCTGCTCGGCGCGGTCGCGGTTGGCGTCGCGACGCGACTGGAGCAGCTCGGAGTAGGTGATGCGGGTGGCGGCCGCGCCCAGCAGGACCGCGCTCACCCCGGCGACGACGCCGGCGACCCACGAGCCGGACAGGGCCGCGGCGAGCACGACCACGGCCGCGACCACGAGCAGCAGCGTGGCGACCGTCAGGCGGGTGCTGCGCTGGCGCCGCCGCGAGGCCGACGCGCTCGTCGACGCGCTCGTCGAGGCGCTCGAGGGGGTGCGTCCCGTGCTCGGCTCCGTGGCGGGTGTGACGGACGGGGCCGATGGGGAGGTCATGGCGACCAGACTAGGGCGGCGGGTCGTCGTCACGGACGCGACACGCGCGCTCCAGGACCAGCCCTGCGACCAGGATGACCACCCCGGCCAGCGCGGCGACGGCCGAGCGGATGGCCCGGGCCTCGGCGAGCTCGGCCCGCAGCCCCAGCCAGCTGACGGCGTAGCCGGCGTAGAGCCCGCCGACCAGGGCGCCGACGTAGGCGCTCGCGCGCCCGAGCGCGAGGCGGTTGACGGCCCGGTGGGCCTCCATGCGCTCGTGGCGCACCTGGAGCGCGCGCCACGTGGCCCAGGCCGTCCAGGCGACGGCCGCGGCCACGACCAGCAGCGTGGCGGGCTGGGCCCACGACATCTGCGGGGCCGAGCCCGAGGCCGCCTCGAGGACCGGACGCAGCAGCCAGCCCACGACGAGGGCGACCACGCCGGTCGCGGTCAGCGCCGCCGGGGAGGTCGGCCGCAGCCGCCGGGGATCCTCGGGGTCACCGGACGGACGCTCCGGTCCGGTGCCGGCGTCAGGGGTGCGGTCGGGCCCGGGGGCCACGACTCACTCGACCTCGAGGTGGAGGTCGTCGCGCAGGGCGACGCCGTCCATGCCGACCGCGGTGAGCAGCTCGGCGATGGGGCCGGCCTCGGGCAGCGTGGCGTCGGGCTCGAGGTCGAACCAGGGCTTGAGCACGAAGGCCCGCTCCTTGGCCCGCGGGTGGGGCAGGCGCAGCGACGGCTCGTCGCTGCGGCGGTCGCCGACGACGACCAGGTCGACGTCGAGGGTGCGCGGGGAGTTGGGCACCTCGGTGCGCTCGCGCTCGAAGGCGTCCTCGATGGCCAGCGCGCGGTCCATGAGGCGGTTGGCGGCCAGCGTGGTGTCGACGAGCACCACGGCGTTGAGGAACTTCTCCGACCCCTCGGGGCAGCCCACGGGCTCGGTCTCGTAGACCGGGGAGACGCCGGTGACCCAGACGTCGGGGGTGTCGGCGATGGCGTTGACCGCGCCCTGGAGGGCGGCGAGGCGCTCTCCCAGGTTGGACCCGATGGCCAGCACCGCGCGACGGATCGGGCGCATCTCACCGGTGAGGGTGTCGGCGTCGATGATGTGCGGGTTGGGGGTTTCGGTCACGTCGCGTCCTCGCGTCTTCGGGTGATCGTCAGCGCGACGTCCGCGAACGTCGCCTCGATGGGTGCATCCGGCTTGTGGATCGTCACCCGCGCCCATTCAACACGGTGATCCCTCAAGCAGACGTCGGCCACGCGTCCTGCGAGCGTCTCGATCAGGTCGACCGGGTCACGCTCGACGGCGGCCTTCACGTCGGCCACGAGACTCCCGTAGTCGACGGTGTCGTGCAAGTCGTCGGAGGCGGCCGCGGGGGTGGTGTCGAGGCCCAGCACGAGGTCGATGACGAAGGTCTGGCCCTCGCGCCGCTCGAACTCGAAGACCCCGTGGTGGCCCCAGCACTCCACCCCGAGCACGGCCAGCTCGTCACTCGTGCGCGGGCTCATGCGGGGCTCCTGTCGTCGGGCTGCGCGGAGGGGGCCCGGAGCATCCGGGCCGCGGCCAGCGCGTCGCGCGCCGACCGTACGTCGTGGACCCGCACGCCCCACGCACCGGCCCCCGCGAGGTGGGCGAGCACCACGGCGTGGGCGTGCTCGCGCCCCTCGGGCTCGCGCGGCGCGCCGTCGGGGCCGGCCAGCAGGGCGCCCAGGAAGGACTTGCGGCTCGCGCCCACCAGCACCGGGTGGCCCAGCGCCAGCACCGGGTCGAGGTCGCGCAGCAGCTCCCAGTTGTGCTCGCCGCGCTTGGCGAAGCCCAGCCCGGGGTCGAGCACGATCCGGTCGTCGGCCACGCCGGCGGCGCGGATCGCCTCGACCCGCTCCTCCAGCTCTTCGCAGACCGCCGCCACCACCCCGCCGGGGCCGTCGTAGACGGCGAAGTCGCGCATGTGGTCGGCGTGGGCACGCCAGTGCATCGCGACGTACGTCGCGCCCGCCGCCGCCGTCACGGTCAGGATCTCGGGGTCGGCCAGCCCGCCGGAGACGTCGTTGACGATCACCGCGCCGGCCTCCAGCGCCGCCGCGGCGACCTCGGCGCGCATGGTGTCGACCGAGACCACGGCGCCCTCGGCGGCCAGCGCGGCGATCACCGGCACCACCCGGGCCAGCTCCTCGGCCACCAGCGGCCGGGTCGCGCCGGGGCGGGTCGACTCCCCGCCGATGTCGAGGACGTCGGCGCCGTCGGCCAGCAGCCGACGCCCGTGGGCCACGGCGGCCGCGGGCTCGACGTAGCGCCCGCCGTCGGAGAAGGAGTCGGGGGTGACGTTGACGACGCCCATGACGCGGGGCCGGTCGAGCGGCAGCCGCAGCGACGCGGCCGCCCCCGGCGGGGCCTGCGTCGTCGACGGGGCCTGCGCCGTGGGCGGGGCCGGCGGGACCTCCGGGCGGTCGCCGGTCACGTCAGTGCGTGCCGCGGATCAGCGCCATCGCCTCGGCGCGGGTGGGGCCGCTGTGCATGATGCCGCGCACGGCGGAGGTGATGGTGCGCGCGCCGTGCTTCCTGACCCCGCGCATGGTCATGCACAGGTGCTCGGCCTCGATCACGACGATGACGCCGCGGGCCTCGAGGATGTCCATGAGCGCGTCGGCGACCTGGGTGGTGAGCCGCTCCTGCACCTGCGGGCGCTTGGAGTAGACGTCGACCAGGCGCGCCAGCTTGGACAGGCCGGTGATCTTGCCGCTCGCGGCCGGGATGTAGCCGACGTGGGCCACCCCGGTGAAGGGCACGAGGTGGTGCTCGCACATCGACCACAGCTCGATGTCGCGCACGAGGACCATCTCGTCGTGGCCGAGGTCGAAGGTGGTCGAGAGCACCTCCTGCGGGGTCATCCGCAGGCCGGCGGTGAGCTCGGCGTAGGCGCGGGCGACGCGGGCCGGGGTCTCGCGCAGCCCCTCGCGGTCGGGGTCCTCGCCGATCGCGCAGAGCAGCTCGCGCACGGCGGCCTCGGCGCGCTCGTGGTCGAAGGCGGGGATGTCCTCGGGGGCGCGCTCGGGGGCGCTGATGCGGTCGGTCACGGGGTCATCCCTGCTGCGTGGGCGAGCCGGGGCTCGGAGGGGTGGGGGGCGCCGGCGGGGTGCCGTCGGGGCCGAGGCCGGGGTCGCCGTGGACGTCGCCGCCGGCCCCGGGCGGGGTCAGCACGACGCCGGCGGGCTGGTCGGCGGGGGCGCCGTTGCTGCGGGCGCGGTCGCGGATGGCCTGCGGGATCTCCACGGCCGGGATGTCGGAGGGTCGACGGTCGGGCGAGCCGGTCCAGGCCGGGCGCACCGGGCGGCGGCGCAGCGGCTCGAAGACGCGGGCCACCTCGGCCTTGTCGAGGGTCTCCTTGTCGAGCAGCTCGAGCACGAGGGCGTCGAGCACGTCGCGGTTCTCCTCGAGGATGTCGAAGGCCTCCTGGTGGGCGACGGCGAGGAAGTTCTTCGTCTCCTCGTCGACGATCGCGGCGACGTCCTCGGAGTAGTTGCGCGAGTGGCCCATGTCGCGGCCCAGGAAGGGCTCGCCCTGGGTCTCGCCGAGCTTGATGGCCCCGAGGCGGTCGGTCATGCCGTACTGGGTGACCATGGCCCGCGCGAGGTTGGTGGCCTTCTCGATGTCGTTGCCGGCGCCGGTGGTGGGGTCGTGGAAGATCATCTCCTCCGCGGCGCGCCCGCCGAGCATGTAGGCCAGCTTGTCGAGCATCTCCGAGCGGGTCTGGGAGTACTTGTCCTCGTCGGGCAGCACCATCGTGTAGCCCAGGGCGCGACCGCGCGGGAGGATCGTGATCTTGTGCACCGGGTCGGTGCCGGGCAGGGCCGCGGCGACGAGGGCGTGGCCGCCCTCGTGGTAGGCCGTGATGAGCTTCTCCTTCTCGCTCATCAGGCGGGTGCGGCGCTGCGGGCCGGCGATGACGCGGTCGATGGCCTCGTCGAGGGCGGCGTCGGTGATCAGCTTGTCGTTGGTGCGCGCGGTGAGCAGCGCGGCCTCGTTGAGCACGTTGGCCAGGTCGGCGCCGGTGAAGCCCGGGGTGCGGCGCGCCACGGAGATCAGGTCGATGTCGGGCGACATGGGCTTGCCGCGCGAGTGCACCTGGAGGATCTGGTGGCGGCCCGAGAGGTCGGGGGCGTCGACCTGGATCTGGCGGTCGAAGCGGCCCGGGCGCAGCAGCGCGGGGTCGAGCACGTCGGGGCGGTTGGTGGCGGCGATGAGGATGACCCCGCCGCGCACGTCGAAGCCGTCCATCTCGACGAGCAGCTGGTTGAGGGTCTGCTCGCGCTCGTCGTGGCCGCCGCCCATGCCGGCGCCGCGGTGACGGCCCACGGCGTCGATCTCGTCGATGAAGACGATGGCCGGGGCGTTCTCCTTGGCCTGCTCGAACAGGTCGCGCACGCGGGACGCGCCGACACCGACGAACATCTCGACGAAGTCGGAGCCGGAGATGGAGTAGAAGGGCACGCCGGCCTCGCCGGCCACGGCGCGCGCCAGCAGGGTCTTGCCGGTGCCGGGAGGGCCGTAGAGCAGCACGCCCTTGGGGATCTTGGCCCCCACGGCCTGGAACTTCGCCGGCTCCTGGAGGAACTCCTTGATCTCGCCGAGCTCCTCGATGGCCTCCTCGCAGCCGGCCACGTCGTTGAAGGTCGACTTCGGCATGTCCTTGGAGATCAGCTTGGCCTTGGACTTGGCGAACTGCATGACACCGCGGCCGCCGCCGCCCTGCATGCTGTTGAGCAGCCACAGGAAGATGATCACGATGATCACGATGGGCAGCACGGAGAAGAGGAACGAGCTGAGCAGGCTGGGGCGCGAGATCTCGGTCTTGACGTCGTCGATCGTGCCGGCGCGGTACTGCGCCTGCGCGGCGTTGACGAGGTCGCGCTGGGTGCCGTTGATCCAGTAGGTGGTGACCTCGGAGCCCTCGTCGCGCACGCCGTCGTCGAGGACGGCCTTGATCTGCTGGTCACCCCCGACGAAGGTGATCTCCTCGACGTCGCCGTCGGCGATGTACTTGCTCATCGTCGAGGCGTCGATCTCGTCGCCACCGCTGTTGGGCGCGAGGAACTGCAGGGCGAGCAGGACACCCACCACGGCGACGACGATCCACAACCAGGGACCCTTGAAAATGCGCTTCACGGACTTCTCTCGTCTTGTGCACGGCTGAACCCACGACGGTACAGGTGGCAGGCGTGGTCCAGTCTCTCAGGCGCTCGGTTGAGAGGGGCCTGAGAGACGCGGTGCCGGGTCGGCCCGGGTCGGCCCGGCCGGGCCCGGTGGAGCGGCGGTCAGGAGTAGACGTGCGGCGCGAGCGTGCCGATGTCGCGCAGGTTGCGGTACTGCTCCTTGTAGTCCAGCCCGTAGCCCACGACGAACTCGTTGGGGATGTCCCAGCCGACGTACTTGACGTCGACGGGCATCTGCAGGGCCTCGGGCTTGCGCAGCAGGGTGCAGATCTCCACGCTCGCGGGGTTGCGGCTGGTGAGGTTGGAGGTCAGCCACGACAGGGTCAGGCCGGTGTCGATGATCTCGTCGACGATGATCACGTGACGCCCGGAGATGTCGGTGTCGAGGTCCTTGAGGATCCGCACGACGCCGCTGGACTTGGTGCCGGAGCCGTAGGACGACACCGCCATCCAGTCCATCTCGAGGTGGCGGCTGAAGCTGCGGGCCATGTCGGCCATCACCATCACCGCACCGCGCAGGATGCCGACGATCAGCAGGTCCTTGCCGGCGTAGTCGTCCTCGATCCGGGCGGCGAGCTCACCGAGCCGCTCCTGGATCTGGGCCTCGGTGAACAGCACGTTGACGAGGTCGTTCTCCACGTGGGCAGAGTCCATGGCGCAGAGCCTAGGGGCGCTGCGGGTCGGTGGCGACGGCGGGTCAGTGGCGACGGCGGGGCTTGTAGACCTCGACCGGCACCCGCTGGGAGCTGGAGCCCTTGAGCAGGTCGTTGCCGGCGTAGCTCGCGACGAAGGTGTGCTCGCCGCGGTCCAGGCGGCCCAGGTCGAGCACGACGGTGCCGTTGTCGCGCAGCTGGCCGCGCTCGACGACGCGACGGCCGGCGGTGAGCACGACCGCGCCGCTGGGGGTGGCGGGGTCGCCGGCGGCGCTCACGCGCACGGTGACGCGCACCTTGTCGCCGAGCTCGACGCGGCGCGGGGCGCGGGCGTCGGTGTCGGAGGCGACCGGCCTCTTGGTCAGCTCGACCTCGCCGATGCCGGCCTTCTCGCGGCGGGCGCGGTCGACGACGATGCTCTCGCTGGCGTAGCCGGGCTTGGAGAAGGTGACCTCGTAGCTGCCGCTGCGCACCCGCAGGGCGAAGTAGCCGTGCTCGATGTCGTTGTCGGGCGAGGCGTAGGACAGGTCGCTGGCCACGACGTCGCCGGTGGCCAGGTCGACGGCCTGCACCTCGACGTCGTCGACGTGGCGACCGCGCTGGTCGACGACCGCGCCCTGCACCATCGCCCCGCCCGTGCCGGCGACCCGGGGGGCGACGCCGTGGCTGGAGGACGCGGTGGCCGTGGTGCCGGGAGCGAGCATGGCCGTGGCGGCGAGGGTGGCGGCGGCGACGAGCGTGGTCGTGAGCATCTTCATCGGGGGGTCTCCGGGGGGAGCGGCGGGCAGGGGGCGCCCGAGGGGGTCAGGTCCGGCGGGGTGGGCCGGGGGCGGCCGGGGGGCTGCCACGCAGACCATCGGCACGTCGGGTCGCCGACCTAAGGCGTTCGGCCCGCCCTGCCCGTGGGGCGTCGAGCGGTCTGGACCGCCCGTCGCGGTCCGGCCCGGGACGGCCCGGGGGCCCGGGGGCCCGGGAGGGCTCAGGCCACCGGGGGCGCCGCGATCCGCAGCAGGCCGTCGGCCCGGGTGCCGCGCAGGGGCCCGGGGAGGTCGATCCAGCGCTGGCCGTGCCAGTCGGTGACGAGCGCGTCGAGGGCGCGCACGTGCTCGTGGAGGAGCTCGGCGGCCGGGGCCCCGGCGTCGAGGGCGGCCAGGCGCAGGACGCGGCGACGCAGGGCGTCGGGCCGGTCGGCGAGCTCGGCCACCGGCAGGGCGCCGTCGGACCCGACCAGCCGGGCGTGCTCGACCTCGGCGAGGTCGTCGAGCAGGTCGGCGTCGGCGCGCAGCTGCTCGGCCGTGCGGGCCAGGGCCGCGGCCACGCCGGGGCCCAGGTGCTCCTCGAGGGCGGGCAGCACGGCGCGGCGCACCCGGACCCGCGCGTAGCCCGGGTCGTGGTTGTGCGGGTCGTCCCAGACGTCGAGGCCCTCGACCTGGCAGGCGGTGACCGTGTCGTCGCGGGCGACCTCGAGCAGCGGGCGGCGGTAGCGGTCGAAGCGGCGGCGCATCCCGGCCAGGGAGCGGGCGCCGGAGCCGCGGGCCAGCCCCAGCAGCACCGTCTCGGCCTGGTCGTCGCGGGTGTGGCCGAGCAGCACCGCGGCGGCGTCGAAGTGGGCGCCGACCCGGTCGAGCACGGCGTAGCGGGCCCGTCGCGCCGCCCCCTCGGGACCCTCGCCGTCGAGCACGACCTGCACCCGCGCCCCCGCCGTCTCGTCGGCGCCCAGCGCGGCCATCTGCTCCACCACGCGGGCGGCCTGCTCGGCCGAGCCCTCCTGCAGGCCGTGGTCGACCGTGACCCCGACGACGCGCCAGCCCCCCGCCCGCGACTCGTGCACCGTGGCGGCCAGCAGGGCGAGCGAGTCGGGCCCGCCGGAGCAGGCCACCACCACCGTCGCGCCCGCGGGGAGGTCGGCCAGCTCCCGGCGTACGGCGAGTCGGACCGCGGCGACCGCGGGGTGCAGCCTGGGCATCGCGCTCGACCCGGCCTGTTTCAGAGGACCCGGGCGACCCAGGCGGAGGGGTCGTGGATCTCGGCCTTGCTCGGGAGGTTCTGCGGGCCGGCCCACACGGCGTTGAACTGCTCCATGCCGACCCGGTCGACGACGGTGCGCACGAAGGCGGCGCCGTCGCTGTACTGCGCCATCTTGGCGTCGAGGCCGAGCAGGCGGCGCAGCAGGCGGTCGAGGGCGCCGACGCCCTTGCGCCGCTCGTCGAAGCGGCCGCGGATGTGCTCGACGCTCGGGATGACGCGCGGGCCGACGCCGTCCATGACCACGTCGGCGTGGCCCTCGAGCAGGCTCATGACGCCGGTGACCTGGTCCATCAGCTCCTTCTGCTCGGGGCTGCTCACCAGGTCCATCAGCGAGCCGCCCTCGCCGTCGCGACCACGCGAGCGCAGCACCTCGCTGACCCGCTTGAGGCCGTCGTCGAGCATGCGGGAGGAGTCCATGGTGTCGGCGACCTGGCCGACCAGGGAGAAGAGGTGGTCGCGCATCCAGGGGACGGCGGTGAACTGCACGCGGTGGGTCTCCTCGTGCAGGCAGACCCAGAGCCGGAAGTCGGTGGGGTCGACGCCGAGCTCCCGCTCGACGTGCACGATGTTGGGGGCGACCAGCAGCAGCCGGCCCGACGGGGCGAAGAACGGGTCGAACTGGCCCAGCACCTTGCCGCCGAGGAAGCCGAGCAGCCCGCCGACCTCGAGACCGGTGATCCGCGACCCCAGGGCCAGCGAGAGCCCCGAGGGGGGCTTCTTCTCCACCAGCTTGGCCACGACCGGGGCCAGCACCGCCTTGAAGCCGTCGGCGTTGGCCTGCACCCACCCGGCACGGTCGACCACGAGGACCGGCGCGGTGCCGTCGGGGGTGTCGAGCCCGGTGAAGTCGCGCACCAGCCCGGTGGAGCGGTGGGCGCCGGCGCGCAGCTCCTCCACGACGGCCGTCGCCTCGGCCCGCCCGACCGTGGGGCCGTCGCCGGCCAGGCGCGAGCCCAGCGAGACCGCGAGGTCCCAGTCGATGATCTCCGGGGTCTCCGGCGTGGGGGTGCTCATGGCCCCGAACCTATCCGTGGCGCCCTGACCCGGGCGCGGGTCAGGGTCCGGGTCACGAGCAGGTGCAGGCCGCGAGGGCGGCCGCGGCGCGGTCGAGGGCGGCCCGGGCGTCGAGGGTGTCGACCTCGCGGATCCGGTCGGCCATGAGCGCGAAGACCAGCGGCGTGCCCCGGCGGTCGACCGCGACGCCGGCCAGGCTGCTCACCCCGGTGAGGGTGCCGGTCTTGGCGCGCACGTCGCCGACCGCGTCCGGAGCCACGTCGTCGAAGCGCAGCGCGAGCGAGCCGGTGAAGCCGGCCACCGGCAGGCCGCCCAGCACGGCGCGCAGCGGGGAGTCCGCGGCGGAGGTGCCGACCGCGCGCAGCACCCCGACCAGTGTCTCGGGGGCGATGAGGTTCTCCCGCGACAGCCCGCTGCCGTCGAGCTGGCGCACCGGCACCGGCACGCCGAGGTCGCGCAGCACCTCGGCGACGCCGGCCACCCCGGCCGCGCTGCTGCCCTCTCCCCCGCTGGCCAGGCCGACGTGGCGCAGCAGCACCTCGGTGGCCTCGTTGTCGCTGACCTGGAGCAGCTGGTCGACGATCTCGGGCAGCGGCGCGCTGCTCACCTCGGCCACCGGGTCGGCACCGACCGCGGCCTGGGCGCGCCGCGGGCGGCCCTGCACCGCCACGCCGGCCTGTCGCAGCGCGGCCGCGAAGACGTCGGCGGCCTCGCGCGCCGGGTCGGCCACGCGGCCGACGCCGCTGGCGGGACGGCCCTCGTCGACCCACAGCGCCGAGATCGGCGCCACGACTCCGTCGGGCACGTAGTCGGCGGGCCACGACGGGTTGACCGCGGGGCCGGTGAAGAGGCTGGCGTCGTAGGTGAGGCGCAGCGGGCCGGCGCCCGTGCCCCGCAGCGCCGCGGCCGTGCGGCGCGCCAGCGTGGTCACGTCGGCCCGCCGGGGGTACGCCGCGCCCTCGGCCGCCGCCGGGGTCCGGGCCAGGAACGGGTCTCCCCCGCCGACGAGGGTCAGCGTCGACCCGCGGCGCACGACCCGCGTCTCGAAGGTGGTCGCGGGGTCGAGCACGCTGAGCGCGCCCACGGCGGTGAGCAGCTTCGTGGTGGAGGCGGGCACGGCGGCCGGCGTCCGCCCGCGGGCCACCAGGCCCACCGGCGCCGACCCCGCGGCGCCGTCGCCGAGGCCGGCCACCGCGGCGACCACGTGGCGCCCGAGGTCGCGGTCGCCGAGCGCGGCCGCGAGCGTGCGTCGTACGGCGGCACGGTCGAGGGTGCGCAGGCCGGCCGCGACGGCGACGGGCGCCGGCTCGTCGAGGTCGGGGAGGTCGAGGCCGTCGGGCGGCGGGACGCGGGAGGGGTCGTCGGGGCCGGGCGCGGGGTCGCCGGTGAGCGCGGCGAAGCGGTCGCCGACCTCCCGGGCGGCGTCGTCGAGCACGCCGGTGCGCCACGCCGCGGCCCCGCCGGCGCCGAGCGCGAGCACGAGGACCACCGCCAGCAGACGCCCGCCACGCCGCCGCGGAGCGTGGCCTGCGTCACGTCGACCCACCGAATCCCCTTCCCGCTGCAGCGTTTCGGGTCATTGTGCGCGACAATCGCCGCCGGGCCCACGTCGGGCCCGAGGACCTGGCCCCCGACCCGACCGGTCGAGGGCCCACCGACATCCGGCCCACGACGGGCCGACACAAGCGGAGGCTGACTGTGCTGGAGTTCGACGTGCTCGTGGAGATCCCCAAGGGTCAGCGCAACAAGTACGAGGTCGACCACGAGTCGGGGCGCATCCGCCTGGACCGCACCCTCTTCACCTCCACGCAGTACCCCGCCGACTACGGCTACATCGAGGACACCCTCGGCATGGACGGCGACCCGCTCGACGCGCTGGTCATCCTCCAGGAGCCGACCTTCCCGGGCTGCCTGATCAAGTGCCGCGCGATCGGCATGTTCCGCATGACCGACGAGGCCGGCGGCGACGACAAGGTCCTCTGCGTGCCGGCGACCGACCCGCGCCAGGAGCACCTGCGCGACATCAGCCACGTCTCGAAGTTCGACCGCCTGGAGATCCAGCACTTCTTCGAGGTCTACAAGGACCTCGAGCCCGGCAAGTCCGTCGAGGGCGCGGAGTGGGTCGGCCGCACCGAGGCCGAGGCCGAGGTCCACGCCTCCTTCGACCGCTTCAAGAAGACCGGCCACTGAGCCGACGCCCTCCCGCAGCCCCCGTCCGGTCACCCGGGCGGGGGCTGCGGTGCGTCAGGGGAGGCGGCGGACGCCGCGCACGTAGGCCACGGCGCCGCTGACCTGGAGGGTGACGTCCTGGACGCCGCCGCGGGCCAGCCAGCTGCGCAGCTCGACGCTGGAGCAGCCCGGCCCGAGCAGCCCGCTGGCGCGACCGACCTGCCAGGCCGGCGAGAGCGCCGGCACGGTGCCGCGCAGCAGCAGGCTGGCGCTGAGCACGCCGCCGGGCCGCAGCACCCGCGCGAGCTCGGCCACGGCGGCGGCGGGGTCGGGGAAGCAGTGCAGCCCCATGAGGCTGACGACGAGGTCGAAGGAGGCGTCGTCGAAGGGCAGGTCGGCCACGTCGGCGGCCGCCGTGGTGACCAGGTGGTCGACCTTGCGGTCGGCGGCGGCGCGACGGGTCCGCTCGAGCATCACCTCGGCGATGTCGACGGCCACCACCTCCACCTGCTGGTCGGCGCGCAGCGAGCGCAGCGCCACCCCGCCGCCGCACGGCACGTCGAGCACGCGGGAGCCGTCGGGCAGGTGGCCGACCTCCTCGGCGGCGGTGAAGAGCAGCTGCTGGTCGGTGCCCAGGCCCAGGCGCCACAGCGGCCCACCGACGCCGGGGTGCTCGACGGTCCAGTCGTAGAAGGCGCCCCACAGCGGGTCGCCCTCCCAGCCGCCGGTGACCCGCCCGGGCAGGCGCGCGACCTGCTCGCCGGCCGCACGCGCCCCGACGTACGCCGAGCCGAGCGCACCGCCGACGGCGGAGACCAGGCGGGCCGGCCCGCGCGGGCGCGCCATCAGGCCCCGGCCCGCTCCGCCGCGGCGCGCACCGAGGACTCGCGCGGGGTGCCGGCGGGGCCGACGAGGGCCGGCGAGCGCAGCATCTCCTCGGGCACGCCGAGGGCGTCGACGAGGTCGACCGCGATCGGGCGGACCTTGCGGCACAGCGAGGAGACCTCGCGGCTGATCGCCTTGGAGCGCTGCACCGAGAGCCGGCCGTGCTCCATGAACCACGCCCGGTCGGCCTCGATGACCGAGAGGGCGTGCAGGTCGCACAGCAGGTTGAGGGCCACCTTCTGGTCGCCGTCGGGCAGGGCGCGCACCTTGGCCACGAAGGCCTCGAGCACGAGCCGCTCCATGTGGGCGTGGGCCGCGCCGATCACGTGGTCCTGCACGCGCGAGAAGACCTGGCCGGCGTTCATGCCGCCGTCGATGCCGCGCTTGAGGCGCCGCGCGACGCCGCTGACCATGTGCTCCTCGCGGAAGCGGAGCATGCCGAGCTGGTACTCGGGGTCGAGCAGCCCGGCCTCCTGGTCCCACTCGTCGCCGCCGGGCAGCACGTCGCGCAGCCGCTGCACCAGCTTGTGCACGGCCGTCTTCTCCACGACGGTCTCGACGGCCAGGCCGGCGACGAACCGGACCATGCCGAACTGGTCCATGTCCTCGAAATCGCTGGCGTAGCCGGTGAGCAGGCCCTTGGCCACCAGCTGCATGAGCACGGTGTTGTCGCCCTCGAAGGTGGTGAAGACGTCGGTGTCGGCCTTGAGCGCGGCGAAGCGGTTCTCGGCGAGGTAGCCCGCGCCGCCGCAGGCCTCACGGCACTCCTGGATGGTGCGGGTGGCGTGCCAGGTGCCGAGCGCCTTGGTGCCGGCGGCACGCGACTCCAGCTCGCGCTTGGCCGTCTCGGCCTCGACCTCGTCGCCGCCGGCGGCGGTGGCCACGGCGTGCAGGTCGGCGGCGACGACCTCCTGGGCGAAGTGGAGCGCGTAGGTGCGGGCCAGCAGCGGCAGCAGCCGGCGCTGGTGCACGCCGTAGTCGAGCAGCAGCTCCTCCTGCTCGGGGTCGGAGGCCTCGAACTGGCGGCGCCGGTCGCCGTACCTGACCGCGATCGCGATCGCGACCTTGGCGGCGTTGATGCCGGCGCCGCCGACGCAGACGCGGCCCTGGATGAGGGTGCCGAGCATGGTGAAGAAGCGGCGGTTGGGGCTCTCGATCGCGCTCTCGTAGACCCCGGCGGGCGTGACGTCGGCGAAGCGGTTGAGCAGGCTCGTGCGCGGCACCCGCACGTGGTCGAACCACAGCCGCCCGTTGTCGACGCCGTCGAGGCCCATCTTGGGCCCGTCGTCCTCGATGCGCACGCCCGGCGCGGGCTCGCCGTCGACGCGGATCGGCACCACGAAGGCGTGCACGCCCTGCGACTCACCGCCGATCTCGAGCTGGGCGAAGACCACGGCCACCGTGCCGTGGACGGCGGCGTTGCCGATGTAGTCCTTGCCGGCCTCCTCCGAGGTCGTGGTGATCACGAACTCCTGGGTGGCCAGGTCGAAGGTCGCGACGGTGCCGAGGGCCTGCACGTTGGACCCGTGACCGGTCTCGGTCATCGCGAAGCAGCCCAGCAGCCGCCCGGCGATGAGGTCGGGCAGGTAGCGGTCGTGGTGCTCCTTCGTGCCGAGCTGGAGCACGGCGCCGCCGAAGAGGCCGAACTGCACGCCGGTCTTCACCAGCACCGAGAGGTCGCCCAGCGCGAGGGTCTCGAAGGCCGCCACCGAGGCGCCGACGTCGCCGCCGCCGCCGTACTCCTCGGGGAACCCGAGGCCGCTCTGGCCGGTCGAGGCGATCTCGACCACGACGTCCTTGACCCGCTCGCGGAACTCGTCGGGCGTCATCGTCTCGGCGTCGCGCAGCACCTGCGCGTGGTCGACGAGGCTGTCGCGCACGAGCTGGCGCACCTCGGCGTACTTCCCGTCGAGCAGGCGGGTCATCGCCGCCACGTCGACCTCGGGCTGGCGGTAGCCCGAGCGGTGACGCTCCGGCTCGGGCGTGCTCGCGGCCGGGGCGGGGGCCTCGGTGGCGGCCGACGGGGTGACGGTGTCGCTTGACATGCTCCGACGCTACTCGCGGGTCACCGGGGCGCCCAGGGAAACGCCCGATCTGCCGCCCTCACGGGTGAGACCGGGGCGGGCGCGGTCCGGGCCGGGGGCTCAGTCGCGGGAGACGGGCACCTTCGAGGTGGTGGTCGTCGGGTGCGACTGGAGGGGGTAGCGGTCGAACTTCTGCCCGCTGGCCAGGCCACCGACGTAGAAGGCGACCAGCGCGATCATGATGCCGGCGATGTCGTCGGCGATGTAGTGCCAGCCGAAGTAGAGGGTGGCGACGACGGTGACGCCGAAGTTGACCCAGAAGACGACCTTGAGCACACGGTTCTGCAGCGTGAACTGCACCATGAGGGCCACCAGCAGCGTGATCGCGGTGTGGAGGCTGGCGAAGCCGGCGACCGACTGCACCTGGCCCTCCAGGCCCGGGATCATGTAGCTCTGCCGGGTGTAGACCAGCGACTCCATCAGCGACGTCGTCGGTGTGTCGGCCAGCGGCTGGTAGATCGCGACGTACTCAAGGCCCGGGCCCAGGGTGGGCAGGGCGTAGTAGGAGATCGTGCCGAGGGTCCACGCCACGCACTGCGAGGTGACGAACCAGTAGCCGTAGGACATGTTGCGCGACCACACCAGCCAGGCCGTGACCGCCAGCGGCACCAGCGGCAGGAACCACAGGTAGATGTAGCTGAGCAGGTGGGCGGCGACGGTGGTGCCGAGCAGGTCGTGCAGCACGATCGCGGGGTCGTTGCCGAAGAAGAGCGCGCGGTCGAGCAGGTGCAGCTCGCGGTCGTACATCCGGTCGGAGACGAGCGGGAGGTAGGACTTGATGTTGCGGTAGCAGACGTAGACGACGTAGAAGCAGATGATGCCGAGCGCGACCAGCGTCAGGCGCTCCTTGTTCCAGTGCGAGCGCAGGCGCTCGCGCACGATCGCCGGCATCAGCGTCGGGCGGCCCTTGGAGTACCACAGCGTGCGTGGCAGCAGGTCGAGCAGCAGCGCGCCGAGCAGCAGCAGCGGCAGGCGCAGCCACGACGGGCCGAGGAAGCTGCCCTCGGGGTCGACGAGGCCCTGGTCGAGCACGGCGGCGGTGATGACGGCCCACAGGCCCATCCCGATCGCGGTGACCACGAGGAGGACGTAGGCGCGGCGATACACGCAGGTCAGTGTAAGGACTGTCCCTACGCTTCGCCCCCTCCGCGCGCCCCGGGGAGCACCGCGAGCCGCGTGGCGTCCACCACCACGCCCACCCGGTCGCCCGGCGCTACCCGGTGGTCGAGGCCCGCCACGGCGTCGACCTCGCCCACCCCGTCGACGTCGAGGACCAGCCGCAGCTGCTCCGGCGTGCCCCGCAGCGAGCGCACCGTCGCCGCCAGCGCGCCGACCTGCGCGCCCGTCTGTGCGCCCGGCTGTGCGCCCGTCTGCCCGGGCGTGGCCAGCTGCAGCGCGGAGCGGCGTACGGCGACCGCCGCGGCCCCGCCCGCGGCGACGGGCCGGCCGGCCGCCGCCAGCACCCGGTCGGCCGCGGGGCCGTGCAGGACGCGGGCGTAGCCCAGGAAGAGGGCGGTGGCCTCGTCGACGGGGTGGCGCCACACCTCGCCGATGTCGCCGTGCTGCACCAGGCGACCCGCCCGCATCACCGCGAGCCGGTCGGCCACGGTGAAGGCCTCCTCGTGGTCGTGGGTCACCATCAGCGCGGTCGTGCCGGCGCGGCGCAGGATGTCGCGCAGCTCCACGGCCAGCCGCTCGCGCAGCCCGGCGTCGAGGGCCGAGAGCGGCTCGTCGAGCAGCAGCAGCCGGGGCTCGACGGCCAGCGAGCGGGCCAGCGCCACCCGCTGGCGCTCGCCGCCCGACAGCGTGCCGGGCAGCCGGTCGGCGTAGCCGGTGAGCCCGACCAGCTCGAGCAGCTCCTCGACGCGGCGGGCCTGCTCGCGGGTCCCGGAGCGCGAGCGGCGGCGCAGGCGCAGGGCGTAGCCCACGTTGCGCCCGACGGTGAGGTGGCCGAAGAGCTGCCCGTCCTGGAACATCAGCGCGAAGCCCCGCCTGTGGGTCGGCACGCGGGCCAGGTCGTCGCCGTCCCACGCGATCCGGCCCGTCGCGGGCTCGAGGCCGGCCACCGCGCGCAGCAGCGTCGACTTGCCGCACCCCGAGGGGCCCAGCACGGCGAGCACCTGGCCGTCGGGGAGGTCGAGGTCGAGCCCGCTGACGGCCGGGCGGCCGTCGTAGGACACCGAGACGTCGCTCAGCGCGAGCATCGCGCTCCTCCTGTCGTCGGGCCGGTCACGGGGCCGGTCACGAGGCCGGTCACGGGGCCGGTCACAGGGCCGGTCACAGGGCCCCCAGCGACGGCACGCGCAGCCGCTCGACGGCCAGCATCACACCGGCGGTGGCCGCGGCCAGCACCACGGAGGCGGCCAGGGCCATGCCGTAGTTCATCGCCCCGGGGCTGCCGATGAGGCGGTAGATGACCACCGGCAGGGTCGGGGACTCCTCGCGCGCGAGGAAGGACGTGGCCCCGAACTCCCCCAGCGACACCGCGAAGGCGAAGCCGGCGGCGGCCAGCAGGGGGCGCCACACCACCGGCAGGTCGACGGTGAGCACGGTGCGCCAGGCCCCGGCGCCCAGCGAGGCGGCCGCCTGGCGCTGCCGGTCGTCGACGCCGCCGAGCACGGGGGCGATCGTGCGCACCACCAGCGGCAGCGCCACCAGCGCCTGGGCCACCGGCACCAGCAGCGGGGAGTCGCGCAGGTCGAGCGGCGGGGAGTCGAGGGTGATGAGGAAGCCGAAGCCGAGCGTCACCGCCGAGACGCCCAGGGGCAGCATGAAGAAGCCGTCGAGGGCCGCACGCACCCGCCGCTCGGCCCGCCCGCGGGAGCCCCGGGTGACCACGACGGCCACCAGCAGGCCCAGGGTCAGCGACATCCAGGTCGCGTCGACCGCGGTGCGCAGCGAGGTGAGCAGCGCGTCGGTCACCGGCACCAGCAGGGCGCCGCCCTCGCCGGGGGTGCGCAGGGCGCGGTAGTTGCCCAGGCTCCAGGCGTCGTCGACGCGCAGCGAGCCGCTCACCAGCACGGCCACGGGCGCGGCGACCACCACGAGCAGCAGCGCGGTGGCGCCCAGCTGGGGGAGGTCGCCGCGGCGGGGGCGGCGCGGGCGGGGCACGACGCGCGCCAGCGTCGGATCGGGCACCGCCCGCAGCCGCGCGGCCACCAGCAGCAGCGCGGTGACCGCCACGAGCTGGAGGATCGACAGGGCCGCGGCCGCCTGGAGGTCGAGCAGGTTGGTGGTGAGCAGGTAGATCTCGGTCTCCACCGAGGAGTAGCGCAGCCCGCCCAGGGTCAGCACGACGCCGAAGGCGGTGGCGCAGAAGAGGAAGACCACGCTGGCCGACGACACGATCGCCGGGCGCAGCGCCGGCAGCGTCACGGTGCGCAGCACCTGCAGCGGGCTCGCACCCAGCGCCGCGGCCGCCTCGCCCGGGCGCGGGTCGAGCGACTCCCACGCCGCGCCCACGCCGCGGATGACCACGGCGACGTTGAAGAAGACCAGGCCCGCCACGATCGCCACCGGGCTGCCGTCGAGGCCGAGGAAGGCCAGCGGGCCCGCCTCGCCCAGCAGCTGGCGGAAGGCGATGCCGACGACCACGGTCGGCAGCACGAAGGGCACGAGCAGAGCGGCGCGCACCACCCGGCGCAGCGGGAAGTCGAGGCGGTGCAGGGCGAAGGCGGCCGGCAGGCCCAGCAGCACCGACAGCGCCGTGGCCACCGTCGCCGACCAGACGGTGAACCACAGCACCCGGTGCACCCGCTCGCGGCCCAGCACCTCGAGCACGGCACCCGGGTCGAGCACGCCGTCGACGACGAAGCCGCGTGCCAGCATGCCGCTCACCGGCAGCACGAAGAAGACCGCCAGCACCGCCACCGGCAGCGCCGCGAGCGCCAGCAGGGTCAGCGCCCGCCTCACCGGGTGACGACGTCCGTCCACTCCTGCAGCCACGTGGCGCGCTCGGTGGCGATCTCGGCGGGGTCGACCTCGTAGGGGTCGGTGGGGCGCGCGGCGTGCCGCGCCCAGTCGGTCGGCAGCTCGGTGCCCTCGACGACCGGGAAGACGTACATCGACTCCGGCAGCGCGGCCTGCACCTCCGGCCCGGTCATGAAGCGCACCAGCGCCTCGGCCCCGGCCACGTTCTCCGCGCCCGCCAGGACCCCGACGTACTCGACCTGCTGGAAGCAGGTGTCGAGCAGCGCCCGGGTGGTCGACGAGCCGTCGTCGGCGAGGGTGAAGGCCGGGGAGGAGTCGTAGGAGACGACGACCGGGCGGTCGCCGGAGCCGCCGCCCTGGGTGAAGTCGGTCTGGTAGGCGTCCGACCAGCCGTCGACGAGCTTGGCGCCGTTGTCCATGAGGTCGGCCCAGTAGTCGGGCCAGTCCTCGCCGTACTCCGCGATCGTGGCCAGCAGGAAGGCCAGGCCCGGGGAGCTGGTCGTGGCCCCGGGCACCACGAGCAGGTCGCGGTAGGCGGGGTCGGTGAGGTCGTCGAGCGAGGCCGGCGGCTCGAGGTCGCGCTCGGCGAACCACGTCTCGTCGACGTTGACGCACACGTTGCCGTTGTCGACCGCGGTCAGCGCCCCGTCGTCGTCGCCGGGCACCGCGTAGTCGGAGACCCCGGCGGGGGTCTCGAAGGAGTAGGGGGCGAAGACGCCCTCCTCCAGGGCGCGGGAGGCGAAGGTGTTGTCCACGCCGAAGGCCACGTCGCCGGTCGGGGAGTCCTTGGTCAGGACCAGCTTGTTGGTCAGGCTGCCGGCGTCACCGGAGGCGCGGACCACGAGGTCGTAGCCCGACTGCCGCTCGAAGGCACGCTCGACCTTCGTGGGCAGGAAGAACGACTCGTGGGTGACCAGCACGACCTCGCTGCCGTCGCCGGTGGCCCCCTCGGTGCCGCCGGCGTCGGTGGAGGAGGGGCCCGCACCGCCCGCGTCACCGGCGGTCGGGTCGTCGTCGCCGGTGCCGACCAGTGAGCAGGCCGGGGTGAGGCCGAGGACCACCGCGGTGGTCAGGACGGTGAGTGCGCGCGCACGCCTCATGTGGACTCCCTTCGCCGGTGCTAACCGGAGCAGGTTCGGAGGGTCTGCGGTACGACGCGACTCGTCGTCCGCACTCTCAGCACGCCACCGGTGGCCGGTCGTGCTCCCCTGTCTTCTGCGGCCAGTGTAGGTCGCCGGCCGCTCCGGCACGGTCGGCCGCCGGGCCGTGGCCACCCGGCGCCCGCCCGGTGGGTGCGGCTGGCGGGGTCTGAGAGGCTTCCGGCGTGCCGAGCCTCCGCCACCAGCTCCTCGCGACCCTCATCCCCCGACTGCGCCGGGCCGGCGAGCTGAGCTCGCTGCCCGAGGAGCGCGAGCGCGTGCTCGAGGGGCAGGCACGCCGCGCGCCCGGGCTGGCGACGGGGCTGGTGCCCGGCTTCGCGCGGCGCTTCACCCTGGTCACCGACTCCTCCGCCGGCTTCGACGTGCACGTGCTCGCCCCACGCGGGGTCGAGCCCGAGCGGACCCTGGTGTGGATGCACGGCGGCGCCTACGTCGCCGGCATCGACCCCTTCCACGTGCGCTACGCCGCCGCGCTCGCCCGCCGGCTCGGGGTGCGGGTGGTGCTGCCCGACTACCCGCTGGCCCCGGGCAGCACCTGGGCCGACTCCCACGACCGGCTCGTCGACGTCGTCGCGCGCGCCTGCGCCCACGGCCCGGTGCTGCTGGGCGGCGACTCCGCCGGCGGCGGCATCGCGCTGGCCGTGGCCCAGAGCGTGCGCGACCGCGGTCTCGACCCGGCGGGGTCGCTGGAGCGGCTGCTGCTGCTCTCGCCCTGGGTCGACCTCACCACCTCCACGCCCGCGACGCGGTGGTTCGCGGCGCGCGACCCGTGGCTCTTCGAGTCCAAGCTGCACGCCTACGCCGCGTGGTGGGCCGGCTCCCCCGACGACCTGGCCCGCCCCGAGGTCTCCCCGGCGCTGGGCGACCTCGCCGGCCTGCCGCCGGCGCTCGTGCTCTGCGGCACGCGCGACCTGCTCGTCCCCGGCGTACGGCTGCTGGCGCGGCGGGCCGCCGAGGCCGGGTGGGACCTCACCTACGTCGAGGAGCCCGACCTCATCCACGTCTACCCGATCCTGCCGCTCATCCCCGAGGCACGTCGGGCCCGGCGCACCGTCGAGGCCTTCCTGCGGGGGTCGGCCCGGTGAGCGGCCCGGTGGGCCGTTCGGCGGGCGGTTCGGCGGGCGGCCCGGTGGTGTGGTCGAGCGACTTCGCGGGGCTCGCGCCCGCGGTCGCCTACGCCGTGTGGCGGCTGCGGCAGGAGGTCTTCGTGGTCGAGCAGGCCTGCCCCTACCCCGACCTCGACGGCCGTGACACCGAGCCCGGCACCCGCCACGTCGTGCTCCCCGACCCCGAGCGACCCGACGAGGTGCCGGTGCTGGGCTACGCCCGGGTGCTCGACGACGGCGACACGTGGCGTATCGGCCGGGTCGTGCTGCATCCCGCGGGGCGCGGGCGAGGGCTCAGCGGTGCGCTGATGGAGGCGTGCGTGGCGCTGTGCGACGGGGTCGGGACCGGGGCCGAGACCGGGAGCGCGGTGCGCCGTGACGTCGTGCTCGACGCCCAGGCGCCGCTGGCGGGCTGGTACGCCGGCTTCGGCTTCGCCGTCGACGGGCCGGAGTTCCTGGAGGACGGCATCCCCCACGTACCGATGCGGCGGCGCGGCTGAGAGGTCCCGGCGTGGCCTGCGGGGGTGGTGGGGGCCGCGGAGGTTTCGAGACGGTCGCTGGCGCTCCCTCCTCGACCACCGGGGGCGGGGCGGGGCGGTCGCCGGCGGGGTCGGGCGGGCGTAGGGTCCGAGACGTGCTGCGACGACTCGGACTCTCCCTGGCCACCCTCGCCCTCGCCTCGACCGGGGTGGTGGCGCTCGCGCCCCCGGCGGCGTACGCGGCCCAGGCCGGCAGCGAGGCCGGTGCGGGCGGCGACACGCTCTTCCCGCGGCAGGGCGACGCGCGCTACCAGGTCCGGTCCTACGACGTGTCGCTCGACTACACGCCCGTGACCAACCGGCTCACCGCCACGACGCGGATCGTCGCCGTCGCGGCGCGCGACCTGGGCCGCTTCGACCTCGACCTCGAGGGTCTCGACGTGTCACGCGTGCTGGTCGACGGCGAGCAGGCCGCCTTCTCGCGCGACGGCCACGAGCTCACGGTGCGCCCCGACGGCGGGCTCGACCGGGGGCGCTTCACGGTGCGCGTCGACTACGCCGGGGAGCCGCAGGAGCACATCGACCCCGACGGGTCCACCGAGGGCTGGGTCCGCACGGCCGACGGCGCCACCGCCCTGGGCGAGCCGGTCGGCACGATGACCTGGATCCCCTCCAACAACACCCCCGGCGACAAGGCGCGCTACACCTTCCGCCTCACCGTGCCCACCGGCTACGAGGCCACCGCCAACGGCGTGCTCGTCTCCCGGCGCGACGAGGGCCTCACCACCACGTGGACCTGGCGGGCCGACGACCCGATGGCGACCTACCTGGCCATGGTCTCGATCGGGCAGTTCGACGTCTTCGAGTCGCAGACCGAGTCGGTCGACGGCCGCACGATCCCGATCTGGTCCTTCACCGACGTGACCGGCGGCGACGCCGCTGCGGCGCGGCGGCTGCTGCCGAAGGTGATCGCCTTCCAGGAGAGGCTCTTCGGCCCCTACCCCTTCGACGCCGCCGGGCTGGTCGTCGACGACGCCGACGTGGGCTACGCGCTGGAGACCCAGACCCGTCCGTTCTACCCCTCGGTCGGGGCCGCCGACGGCGCGCTCGTCCACGAGACCGCGCACCAGTGGTTCGGCGACTCCGTGACCCTGGTCGACTGGCACGACATCTGGCTGGCCGAGGGCTTCGCGACCTACGCCGAGTGGCTCTGGGACGCCCGCCACGGCGGTGACACCGCTCAGGAGCACTTCGACGACCTGTACGCCACCCCGGCCTCGGGTGCCCTGTGGCGCCCGGCGCCCACCGAGTTCACCGACGCCGCCGACCTCTTCGGCAGCCCGGTCTACAACCGCGGGGCGATGACGCTGCACGCGCTGCGCAAGGAGGTCGGCGGCGACGACTTCTTCCGAATCGTGCGGCTGTGGGCGCAGCGCAACGAGGACGGCAGCGTGCGCACCGCGCAGCTCGTGCGGCTCGCGGAGCGGGTCTCCGGTCGCGAGCTGTCGCCGCTCTTCCGCACCTGGCTGGAGAAGGCGGGCAAGCCGGCCGGTTACTGACCGCTGGGCTCGGAGTCGCTGGGTCCGGAGTCGCTGGGCTCGGGGTCGCTGGGCTCGGGGTCGCTGAGCCCGGGGTCGCTGGGTCCGGGGTCGCTGGGTCCGGGGTCGCTGGGTCCGGGGCCGCTGGGTCCGGGGCCGCTGGGTCCGGGGTCGCTGGGTCCGGGGTCGTGGGACTGTTGGTCGGTGGGCCCGGGCCCGGGGTAGCCGGCCTGGCCGGGGGCCGCGGGTCGGCGTGGCTCGCGGACCGGCCCGTGCTGGCGCAGGAGCGCGATGGTGGCCCAGCCGAGGGCGTCGATCGCCCGCTGCGGCGACCACGGTTCCTGCCGGTCGCAGAGCGCGACCCGGAGCCCGTCGACCAGACCCTGGAGCACGTCGAGGGCGACCTCGTCGTCGAGGCCGGTCAGGTGTCGGATCCAGTGGCGCTCCTGGGTCCGGGCCTGCGCGACCGCCGCGGCGAGGGCGTCGTCGGCCCGGGCGAGCTCGCAGAGGGCCAGCCACACCCTGACCGCGCGGTGGCCCTCCTCACCAAGGGGCAGCAGCGTCGCGAGGGGACCGTCGCCCCGGCCCCTGCCGCCGAGGTCGCTGGTCGCTCGCACACCGGCCCAGGCCCGGACGCACATCAGCTGCATCAGCCGCTCCCGTCCGCCGAGGTGGTGCAGCACGGTGCTCGGGCTGAGGTCGGCCTCGGCCGCGATCCGGCGCAGCGACAGGGCCTCCACCCCGTCACGCGTCACCAGCCGCGACACGGCGGCCGCGAGCTCCTCGACGCGGTAGGTGGTGTCGAGGATCCGGGGCACGACGTCATCCCAACACGGTCTGACGCAGCGCGTCGCCGGCTCTCCACAGGCCCCGGTCGCCACCGGCCGCCTCTCCACAGACCGGTTCACCGCCGGCTGCCCCTCGCGGCCGCCGGTCGCTCGTCGGCAGTCCGCGGTGAGCGTCCGCGGGTTGAACGAACGTTCGATCAACCCGCGAGCAACTCCCCCGCGAAGCCGGAGCGACAAGCGGCACCGACCAGCAGCGAGCCCAAGGGCGGAGCGCTCCGGTCATGCCGAGACGTTGAACGAACGTTCGATCAACCCACGAGCGACTCCCCCGAAGCCGGAGCGACCGGCCGCACCGACCAGCAGCGAGCCCAAGGGCGGAGCGCTCCGGTCCTGCCGAGACGTTGAACGAACATTCGATCAACCCACGAGCGACTCCTCCGAAGCCGGAGCGACCAGGCACGCTCGGTCGGCAGCAGGCGCGGGCCGGGCGGGCCTGCGGCGGTGGGAGCGCGGCGGTGGGAGCGCGTCGGTGAGGATCCGCGGACGGAGCGAACGACCCACCACCACTGAAGCCGGCCCCGGCGAGCCGGGCCGACGGACGCGCCAGTCAGCGACGGACGCGAGCCGAGCGCGAGGACCCCGCGGTCATGACCGGGATGGGACGAGCGTTCGACCACGCCCAGGGCACGTCTCAGGGAGCGACTCGTGAGCTCCGGTCACCCGTCGCCGATGCCTGCCGCGGGGCCGAGCACGGTGACTGCTCCGCGCGCGAGGCATCGACTCAGCGGGTCTCTCCCCCGCGGTCGAGCTGCACGTGGTCGGCGTGCCAGCTCGTCGCCGGCTTGGCCCGGGTGTCGCCGCAGGACCCGAGGCGGGGCGCCACCGTGGACGACAGGTGGACGGTCGCCACGAACGCACCCGCGGGGTCGACGACCCGCAGCACGGCCTGCTGTCCCTCTGCCTGTCCCTCTGCCTGTCCCTCTGCCTCTCCCTCTGCCTGCCCCGCTGCCTGCCGCCCCTCTGCGTGCACCTCGGCACGCGGCGGCGGGAGCGCCTCGAGGCTGACCGCGAGCGGCACGTCGTGGGCCAGCCCGAGCCGCTCGCGCACCGCCAGCTCGGCGACCTGCTCGGGCGCGGACCGCCCGGCGCTCCCCCGTACGCGCCCGGGCGGGAGCGCACCGGCCACGACGGCCTCGGCCACCGCCACGGCGTCGTCGGCGCCGACCCGGCCGAGGGCCAGTCCGCTGGGGAGGGCCAGCAGGGTCCCGGAGAAGCGGTGGCCGCCGAGGTGGGTGGTCTCCCAGGTGCCCTCGGGCCAGCGGGCGGCCAGCGCCGCGGCGACCGGGCGACCGAGCTCGGCGCAGCACAGGTCCCGCGAGCCGTTGGTGCACACCAGCCACAGCGGCTCCGCGTCGTCGCGGTGGGGCAGCAGCCCGGAACCCTCGGGGTCGTGGGGGTCGACCCCGGTGACGGCGTCGGCCGAGGGCAGCGTGGCCGACCAGAGCCGCGGTGCCTCCCCGTCGTCGAGGTGGGCCACGACCACCCGGGCCGGTGTGACCTCGCCGGGCAGCGGCGTACGGGCGCCGGGGCGACGGAGCAGCTGGACGCGCACGTCGCGCAGACCGGCGAGGTGGGCGCGGGCGGACTCGGGCAGGCGCGACTCGCGGAGCGCCTTGCGCCCCCACGGCCCGGGCTGCTCGAGGAAGAGCCAGCGACGGTCGGTGGGTGCGGTGCCGGCGAGCGGCTCGTCGTCGGCGAGGCTGGCGGCGGCGCAGCGGAGGTCCACCGGCCCATCAGACCACGCCGTGTGGCTCGGGCCTCGGGACGGCCGTGAGCTCGGACCCGGCACCGGGCGCGGGGCCGAGCGCGGGCCGAGCGCGGAGCCGAGCGGGGGGGCCGGGCGCAGGGCCTGACCGGGGTCCGGGGCGCCCGCTCACACCACCTGCCGACCACCGACCCAGACCGCCTGCACGAGCGGCACCCCGGGCCGGTAGGCCAAGTGCACGTGGCTCGGCGCGTCGAGCACGACCAGGTCGGCGCGGGCCCCGACGGTGAGCCGTCCGACGTCGTCGCGGTCGAGCGCGGCCGCCCCGACCGCCGTGGCCGCGTGCACGGCCTCGCCCGCGGTGAGGCCCATCTCGCGCACGGCCAGGGCGATGCAGAAGGCCATGCTGCTGGTGAAGCTGGAGCCGGGGTTGCAGTCGCTGGCCAGCGCCACCCGCACGCCGGCATCGAGCAGCCTGCGGGCGTCGGGGTAGGGCTGCCGCGTGGAGAACTCCACGCCCGGCAGCAGGGTCGCGACCGTGGCCGTCTCGCGCAGCGCGTCGACGTCGGCGTCGGTGAGGTAGGTGCAGTGGTCGACGGCGCTCAGACCGAGCTCGGCGGCCAGCAGCACCCCGGGCCCGGGCCCGAGCTGGTTGGCGTGCAGGCGCCCCCGCAGCCCGACCGCCGCTCCCGCAGCGAGCACCGCGCGGGCCTGGTCGGCGTCGAAGGCGCCGGTCTCGCAGAAGACGTCGATCCACCGGGCGTGGGGCGCGGCGGCCTCCAGCATCGGCCCGGTGACGAGGTCGACGTAGGCCGCCGGGTCGTCGGCGAGCTCGGCGGGCACGACGTGGGCCCCCAGGTACGTCGTCTCCTCGGTGAACTGGCGCGCCACCGCGAGCGAGCGCGCCTCGTCGCGCACGGTCAGGCCGTAGCCGCTCTTGGTCTCCAGCGTCGTCGTGCCCTGCCGACGCATCTCCGCGACCAGGCGCGCCACCGTGGCAGTCAGCTGCTCGTCGGTGGCGGCGCGGGTCGCGGCGACCGTGGTGCGGATGCCGCCGGCGGCGTAGGGACGCCCGGCCATCCGTGCCTCGAACTCCGCGGCCCGGTCGCCGGCGTGCACCAGGTGGGAGTGGGAGTCGACGAAGCCCGGCAGCACGGCCCGCCCGCCGAGGTCCACGCGCAGGTCGGCCGTCGGCGCCGACGCCGCCGGCCCCACCCACGCGACCCGTCCGCGCTTGACCAGCAGCGCCGCGTCGTGGCGCAGCCCGAGCAGGTCGTCGTCCTCGGGGTCGTTGGTCACCAGCTCCCCGATGCCGGTCAGCAGGGTGGTCGGCCCGGCGGCCCCGCCCGCACCGGACGGGCCGGGCGGGCCGGACGGGATGGATGGGGTAGGGCCGGGCGGGGTGGGGCCGGGCGGGGTGGGGCCGGGCGGGGTGAGGGGGGTGTGCGGGCCACCGGTCACGGCAGGACCTCCTGGATCGCGGCGGCCAGGGCGGCGCCGAGGGGCTGGTCGGGGGCCGGGGCCGCGGGGCCGACGACCCAGCGACCGTCGACCATGACGGCGAGGACGTCGGCGGCGCTCGCGGCGAAGACGGCGGTGTGCTCGTCGTAGCCGGTGCCGGCGGTGCGCGGGGAGGTCGTGTCGAGCACGACCAGGTCGGCCCGGGCGCCGACCTCGAGGCGTCCGGCGTCGGGGAAGCCGAGCCCGGCGTGGTCGGTGCCGGCCGCGAGGAGCTCGCCCGCGCTCCAGTGACCGCGGCGGCGCGAGGTCAGCCGCTCGTCGAGCTCCAGGGCGCGCATCTCCTCCCAGGGGTCGACCACGGCGTGGCTGTCGCTGCCCAGCGAGAGGACCGCTCCCGCGTCGGCGAGACGGCGCGCGGGGCCGACGCCGTCGCCGAGGTCGCGCTCGGTGGTCGGGCAGAGGCAGACGCGCGTGCCGGAGCCGCCGAGGAGGTCGACGTCGGCGTCGGTGAGGTGGGTGGCGTGGACCGCGGTGGTCCGGGGGCCGAGCGCGCCGGCGTCGGCGAGCAGGCGGGTCGGGGTGACGCCGTGGGCGGCGAGGCAGGCGGCGTTCTCGGCCGGCTGCTCGGAGAGGTGCACGTGCAGCGGGCCGCTGGCGGCCGCGGCCACCACCGTCGGCAGGTCGACCCGGGGCACCGCCCTCACCGAGTGGATCGCCGCGCCCACGACGACGTCGTCGCTCCCGTGCAGCCGCTCGACCAGCGCGGCGCGCCGCTCGGCCCAGGCCTGCGCGGAGCCGTCGCTGCACCGCCGCTGCACACCCTCGACCGGGGCGCCGAAGCCGCTGCTGAGGTAGCAGGTGTCGAGCAGGGTCAGCCGCAGTCCGACCGCGCGGGCGGCCTCGACGAGGGCGAGCTCCATCGCGTGGTCGGGGTAGGGCGTGCCGTCGGGCCGGTGGTGGAGGTAGTGGAACTCCCCGAGGGTCGTCACGCCCGAGGCGACGATCTCCCCGAGGACGGCCCGGGCGAGGCGGTGGTAGGAGTCGGGGTCCAGGCGCGCGGCGACGGCGTACATCTGCTCGCGCCAGGTCCAGAACGTGCCCCGGCCGCGCTGGGTGCGCCCCCGCAGCGCGCGGTGGAAGGCGTGGCTGTGGGCGTTGGCCTGCCCCGGCACGACCAGGCCGTCGAGCACCACCGCCTCGCGCCCCTCGCGCCCCTCGCGCCCTTCGCCCACCGCGCCCCCCGGCTCCACGCGCGTGAAGCGACCGTCGGCCACCTCCACCAGGACGTCGTCGCGGGTGGCGCCGCCGACCCACGCCCGCCGCAGCACGTACGCCGCGGTGGCCGCGCCGGCCCCGGCGCCGGCCGGGCGGGCGGCTCCCCGGGGCGAGCCGCCGGTCGCGGGGCCGGTCGAGGGGCCGGTCGAGGGGCCGGTGACAGGTCCGCTCACCGCGCCAGCACCTCGAGCGCGTCGGCCAGCGCCTCGACGCCGGCGAGGCAGTCGGCGACCTCGGCGTGCTCGGCCGGGGAGTGCGAGACGCCGGTGGGGTTGCGCACGAAGAGCATGGCCGTCGGCACGCCGGCCGCGGCGAGCACGCCCGCGTCGTGGCCGGCCTGCGTGTCGAGCACCGGCCAGCCGCGCCCGACCGCGTCGAGGACCCCGACCAGCGCCGGGTCGAAGCCCACCGCTCCCGAGACCGACTCGGGGTGCACCGCCAGCGAGGTGCCGTCGCGCTCGGCGCGGGCGACGCCCTGGGCGGTGATCGCGGCGACCAGCGCCTCCAGCTCGGGCTCGCTCGCGGCCCGGGCGTCGAGCCAGGCGCCGACCTTGGAGGCGATGACGTTGGTCGACCCCGGGGTCACCTCGACCCGCCCGATCGTGGCGCGGGCCCCGGCCAGCCGCGCCTGCTTGTGGGCCGCGAGCGCGATCATCGCGAAGGTCAGCACCGGGTCGGCGCGGTCCTCCATGCGGGTCGTGCCGGCGTGGTCGGCGCGGCCCTCGAGGTCGAGCCGCCAGCGCCCGTGCGGCCAGATGCCGCGAGCCGCGCCCACCGGCGCGTCGAGGTCGACCAGTGCCCGGCCCTGCTCGACGTGCAGCTCGACGAAGGTGCCGACGCCCTCGAGCAGCCCGGTCCCCGGCCCTGTGCCCGATCCTCCGCGCGACCCCACGCCCGACCCGGCGCCCGACCCTGCGCCCGGCCCCTCCTCGAGCCCTTGCCCCAGCCCGGCCGCCTCCAGCGCGTCGGGCAGCCGCACGCCGTCGGGGTCGACGAGCTCGCGCAGGTCGGCCCACGCCGCCCTGCCGGTGGCCCACCGCGAGCCCAGGCAGGCTCGCCCGAAGCGCGAGCCCTCCTCCTCCGCGAACACCGACACCCCGACCGGACGGCCGGGCCGCACGCCCCGCTCGCGCAGCCGGTCCAGCGCGGCCAGGGCCGAGACGACGCCGAGCGGACCGTCGTAGGCCCCGCCGTCGTCGACGGAGTCGAGGTGCGAGCCGGTCAGCACCCCCGGACCGCTCGCCCCCTCCGGGCGCCACCACGCCACGACGCTGCCCAGCCCGTCGACCCGTACGTCGAGCCCGCGGCCCGCGCACTGCTCCAGGAACCACGCGCGCAGCTCGCGCTCGGCGCCGTCCCACGGCCGCCGGTGGTAGCCGCCGGTGCGCGCCGAGCGGCCGACGGGCGCGAGGTCGCGCCACATCGCCTCGAAGTCCGGGCGACGGCCGGCGGGCCGCTCAGCGGGGGTGTCGGGCACAGTGACCTCCGTGGAGTTCCGAGACGTGGTGCGGCGTCGCCGCATGGTGCGCCGCTACAGCGACCGACCGGTCGACCCGGCCGTGGTGACCCGCGCGATCGAGCACGCGACCCGTGCGCCGAGCGCCGGCTTCAGCCAGGGCTGGGGCTTCCTGGTGCTGGAGGACCCCGCCGACGTGCGCCGCTTCTGGGAGGCCACCAGCGACGACGTGGACGACCCCGGCCCGTGGCTGGCGGGCATGATGACCGCGCCGGTGGTGATCGTGCCGTGCAGCAGCAAGTCGGCCTACCTCGCCCGCTACGCCGAGCCCGACAAGGGCTGGGAGGACCGTGCGGAGGCGCGCTGGGCCAAGCCCTACTGGCACATGGACGCCGCGATGGCCAGCCTGCTCATCCTGCAGACCGCGGTCGACGAGGGCCTGGGGGCCTGCTTCTTCGGTGTGCCCCCGGGGCGCGAGGCCGCGCTGCGCGAGGCGTTCGGGCTGCCCGACGAGGTCGACCCGATCGGGGTGGTCGCCCTGGGCCACCGGGTCGCCGACACCGGCAGCGCCGGCTCTCCGGCGCGCCGTGGGCGCCGGCCGCTGGAGGAGGTCCTCCACCGCGGCCGCTGGGGAGCCGGCGCGGGCGCCGCCACCGGCGCCGACGGTGCCGGTGGCGCCGACGGTGCCGACAGCAGGGCGGCGGACGACGACGGGTAGCGGCACCGAGCCAGTCCACCGGCCGCCGCGCGGCCGGTCAACGCGCCGGGGGGCCAGGCCGTCTCGGATCCGAGACGGCCCGTCCCCGGGGGGTCCGTAGGCTGGGGCACGCGGAGGTGAGGTCAGATGAGCGACGAGACCCGGGCGGCCCGCAGGGACCAGGCCGCCGACGAGCGCGAGCGGCGCAAGCGCAGCGGGCAGAGCGCGGCCGCCGCCCGCATCCAGCACCAGTCCAGCTGGGTCGACCAGCAGATCCGCGTGGCCATGGCCCGCGGCGACTTCGACGACCTGCCCGGCGCGGGCAAGCCGATCCAGGGCCTCGGCACCGACCACGACCCCGACTGGTGGGTCAAGAAGCTCGTCGAGCGCGAGCAGATCACCGGCGTGCTGCCGCCGAGCCTGGCCCTGCGCAAGGAGGACGCCGAGCTCGACGCCCGCCTCGACACCTTCACGATGGAGGCCGAGGCGCGCCGGGCGGTCGAGGACTTCAACGCCCGCGTGCTGCACGCTCGCTACACCCCCACCGACGGCCCGCCCCTCATCACCATGCCGCGCGACGTGGACGCGGCCCTCGCCGGCTGGCGGGCCCGGCGCGAGGAGCGGCGCGAGGCCCAGCGCCATGCGCTCGCCGCCCGGGCCGCGGCCGCTCCCGCCCCGCGGCGCCGCTGGTGGCACCGGCGCGCAGCCGACCGGTAGCCGCGGCCTCCCACCCGGCCGCCGACGCACCCACCAGCCCCACCCACCGACGCACCCTCCGGCCCACCCACGGCAGCGGCCCGCCCCCGTCCGTCCGGCGAGAGATCGGTCATACCCGTCGGTAACCGTGCGCTGCTACGTTCGCGCGCATGCGACCCAGCAAGGACTTCCTCCGCCCCCTCGCGGTGGGTGCGCCCACCCCGCCCACCGACATCCCGGCCCGCCCCAGCCGGGCGATCCACTTCTTCGACCCGAGCAACGCGAAGATGGCGGCCAAGATCCCGCAGATGGTCGGCGGCGTCGACGTCCTGCTGGGCAACCTCGAGGACGCGGTCAAGGCCGACAACAAGGTGGCCGCGCGGGAGGGCCTCGTGCGGATCGGCCAGGAGACCGAGGGCCTCGGCGGGCCCGACAGCCCCACGCAGCTGTGGACGCGCATCAACTCCCTCGACAGCCCGTGGGCCCTCGACGACCTCACCACGCTGGTGCCGGCGATCGGCCACAAGCTCGACGTGGTCATGGTGCCGAAGGTGCAGGGCGCCGAGGACATCCACTACGTCGACCGCCTGCTGGCCCAGCTCGAGGCCAAGGCCGGTCTCGACCGCCCGATCCTGGTGCACGCCATCCTCGAGACCGCGCGCGGCATGGCCAACGTCGAGGAGATCTGCGGCGCGAGCCCGCGCATGCAGGGCCTCAGCCTGGGCCCGGCCGACCTGGCCGCCGACCGCCGCATGAAGACCACCCGCGTCGGCGGCGGCCACCCCGGCTACCTCGTGCGCCAGGACCCGCCCCGCAACGAGCTCGGCGTCGCCGAGATCGAGGCGCCGCGCTCGGTCTTCCAGCAGGACCTGTGGCACTACACCATCGCCCGCATGGTCGACGCCTGCGCGATGCACGGCATCTACCCCTACTACGGCCCCTTCGGCGACATCGCCGACGTCGTGGCCTGCGAGGACCAGTTCCGCAACGCCTTCCTGCTCGGCTGCGTCGGCACGTGGAGCCTGCACCCCAAGCAGATCGCCATCGCCCACCGGGTCTTCAGCCCGTCGGTCGAGGACGTCGCGCACGCCCGGCGCGTGGTCGCGGCCATGGGCGACGGCACGGGCGCGGTGATGCTCGACGGCAAGATGGAGGACGACGCCTCCCTCAAGCAGTGCCTGGTCATGGTGGAGCTGGCCGAGCAGCTGGCCGCCATCGACCCCGAGCTCGCCGAGCAGTACGCCGCCGCCGGGTCGGAGGACTGAGATGACCGAGCACCCCACCGCGCCCGAGACCCCCGCGCACACCCCGCTGCGCTCGGTGCTCTACATGCCCAGCTCCAACGAGCGCGCCCTGGAGAAGGCCAAGTCGCTGCCGTGCGACGGCCTCATCCTCGACCTCGAGGACGCCGTCGCCCCCGACGCCAAGCCCGCGGCGCGCGAGGCGGCCGCGGCCGCCGTGGCGTCGGGCGAGTACGGACGGCGCACCGTCACCATCCGCGTCAACGGCCTCGGCACCGAGTGGCACGACGCCGACCTCGTGGCCGCCGCCCAGGCCGGCCCCGCCGGCGTCGTGGTGCCGAAGGTCGGCAGCGCCGACGAGGTCCGTGCCCTGGTCGCCGCCCTGGAGAAGGCCGGCGCCCCCGACCACACCCGGCTGTGGGCCATGGTCGAGACCCCGCAGGCCATCCTCGACGTGCGCGAGATCGCCGCCGCCTCCGACCGGCTCGCGGTGCTGGTGATGGGCACCAACGACCTGGTCAAGGAGCTCTACGCCGAGCACGTGCCCGGCCGCGCGCCGCTGCTCACCTCGCTGTCGCTGTCGCTGCTGGCCGCCCGGGCCGCCGGCGTCGCGATCCTCGACGGTGTCTACAACGACGTGAAGGACGCCGACGGGTTCCTCGCCGAGTGCCGCCAGGGCCGCGAGATGGGCTTCGACGGCAAGACCCTCATCCACCCCGGCCAGGTCGAGGGCGCCAACACCGCCTTCGCCCCGAGCCTCGAGGCGGTCGAGGACGCCCGCGGCGTGCTCCGGGCGTGGGAGGACGGTCGGGGCTCGGGCGTGGTGACCTACCGCGGCAAGATGGTGGAGAACCTCCACGTCGAGTCCGCGACCCGCACGCTGCGCATCCACGAGGCGATCACCGCGCTGCAGTGACCCGGCGGTGATCCTGGCGGTGGTCCGGGCGGTGGTGTGATGGGGGCGTGAGCCTCCTCGACGCGTTCCACACCAGCATCCGCCTCGCCGGGCGGGAGGACGAGCCCGCACCCGGCATCGTCCTCGACACCGACGGCCCGGTGCGTCGTCGCTACCCGGCGACGCCCGGGTCGTCGTACTGCATGGTCGAGTGCCCGGAGGGTCTCGGCGAGGACCCCGACCACTGGATCGCGCGGCAGGTGGCGTTCTTCTCCGGGCGCGGGGAGCAGGTGGAGTGGAAGACCTACTCCTACGACTCCCCCGCCGACCTCGCCGACCGGCTCGTCGCGGCGGGCTTCGTCGCCGAGGACGAGGAGACGCTGCTGCTCGGCGAGGTCGCCGGGCTGGTCCACGACGTGGCGCTCCCCGACGGCGTCGCCCTGCGGCAGGTGAGCAGCGAGGAGGACCTCGCGCGGGTCGACGTCCTCCTGCGCACGATCTGGGGCGAGGGCCGCGACGACGGCTCGCTCGCCGCCGAGGTGCGCGCCGACCCCGACGCGCTCGACGTCGTCGTGGCGGAGGAGTCGCCCGCAGGGCCGGTGCTGTGCGCCGGGTGGCTGCGCTACACCCGCGGCACCGACTTCGCCAGCATGTGGGGCGGCTCGACGCTGCCGCAGTGGCGGCGTCGTGGGCTCTACCGGGCGACGGTCGCGCACCGCGCCGCGCTGGCCCGCGACCGCGGCCACCGCTACGTGCGCCTCGACACCTCGCCACAGTCGCGACCGATCCTCGAGCGGCTCGGCCTGCGGGCGGTCGCCACCACGACGCCCTACGTCCTCGACGGGCGCAGCGGCGCCGCGCGGTCTTCGTGAACCAGCCGTGAGCCGGTCGTGATGCGGTCGACGGCCGCCTGACCTGGGACGACGCCGCACGGTCACCCCCAGAGGTGAGCGCCGTCACAGTCGTCGGGGAGTAGACCTGGACCTCCACACTCTGGAGGGAGTCTCACATGGTCCTCATCGGACTTGTCCTGCTGCTCATCGGCATCTTCGCGTCCATCCCGCTGCTCACGACGGTCGGCATCATCCTGCTGGTCGTCGGCCTGGTCCTGAACCTCGTGCCGATCGGAGGCACCCGACGGCGGGTCTTCTGACCCCCGCTCGGCGACCAGCACGACCGCGGCACGACCGCGCCGCACGACGACCCCCGGCCCTCGGTCGGGGGTCGTCGTCGTGAGGCGCCGCGCAGCCGGTCAGCCCCAGAGGTCGCGGACCCGGTCGACCCACGCGGCGGCCTGGGCGTGCCCGGCGCGGGCCGAGGGTGGGCGCGCCGCGGGGTCGAGCACGTTGCGGCCGATGGCCGCCCGGGCGTCGTCGTCGGGCGTGATCACCAGGTGGGCCACGCCCAGGTCGGCGAGCTGCCGACTCGCGCTGCGCAGTGGCCCGACGCCCCGGTCGGCGGGGGCGAGCACGACCACGGGGTCGCAACCCTCGGCGAGGTCGGCGTTGGTGCCCGAGCGCACGCCGCCGTCGACGTAGGTGCGCCCCAGGATCGGGATGGGCGGGTAGACGCACGGTACGGCGCAGCTGGCGTTGACGGCGTCCTCGAGGCCCACGTCGCCGCCGGGCCCGAAGCGCACCAGCTCCCCGGTGGCGACCTCGACGGCGGTCACGACGAGGTCACGCTCGGGCCAGGTGGTGCTGGTGAGGCGGCGTCGCACCTGCGCGTAGCGCTCCTCGACGCTGGGGGTGCGCCCCGCGGCCGCCAGGCGTACGGCGCGCCGCCCCAGCACCCGGCCGAAGCGCTCGACGTCGCCGCGCGAGGCCAGCAGCCCCAGCGCGAACTGCGCCACGACGCCCACCCCGATCCGCGCCGGCGGGTCGGTGTCGGTGGGGGGCAGCAGCTGACGGCGGTAGAGCTCCTCGAGGCCGACGCCGCTGGTGACCTGCGCCCCCACGATGGAGCCCGCCGACGTGCCGACGACCCGGTCGGCGACGGTCAGGTCCACCCCCGCCTCGGCCAGGCCGGCGAGCAGGCCGGTCTCCCAGGCGATCCCGGTGATGCCGCCGCCGCCCAGGACCAGTCCGCGTCTCGTCACGGCGCCATCCTGCCCTCCCCCCGCCCGACGGGGGCGCGGCGCGCGGAGCGCGGACCTCAGCCCTCGTGCCGCTCGCCCGCGTCGAGCCGGGCCACCCGCCGCGGGCCCGCGGTGCGCCGGTAGGACGCGTCGACCAGCTCGGCCACCTCGGCCCACTGCTCCTCCCACCCCGGCGACCCGGGTGCCGCGAGGTCGAGGCCGACCCAGCCCGAGGGACCCAGGTAGGCCGGCACGAACGAGCGCGGGTCGCCCAGCACGGCCTCGCGCTCGCCGGGCTCGAGCAGCACCACCACGCAGCGGGGGTGCTGCACCCAGGCGCCGTCGACGCGCCGGGAGCAGCCGTAGTAGGCGAAGACCTTGCCGCGCGGGGCGGCGAAGAAGGCGGGGCGGCCGTGGGAGACCTTCACCGCGGCGTCGGGCAGGGCCAGCGCGAGCGTGCGCAGCCGCAGCAGGGCGGGGTCGTCGTCGTCGAACATTGGCGGGTGGGCCACGCCTCAGGTTGGCTCCCAGCCGGCGAGGAAGTCCAGCACCACCGCCGCCGGCATCTCGCACGGGCGGAAGCGGTCGGCGCCGTCGCCGGGCGAGTAGAGGTTGGCGCTCACCACCGCCGTACCGCCGCGCTCCTCGGCCCACACCTTCTGCGAGCGGCCGCCGACCTGCTCGCTGCGGGTCAGCGACCAGGTGCGCCCGGCGTAGCGCACGGTGCTGTGGCCCAGCGGCACCCGCGCGAAGAGCCGCGCGGCCTCCGTGGCCTCCTGGTCCACCTCGGGCTCGGGTCGGGGCGCGGGGTCGGGCACGCCGCCATCATGGCGCGCTCCCGGGCGCCCGACATGGCGGCCGGCGCGGCGGCCGGCGCGGCGGCCGACGCGGGCGGCGATGATGGGGCGCGTGAGAGCGGTGGTGCAGCGGGTGACGTCGGCGCGCGTCGAGGTGGCGGGGGCCGACGGGCCCGCGGTGGTGGGGGCGATCGAGCGGCCGGGCCTGCTGGTCTACCTCGGCGTCACCCACGACGACGGGCCCGCCGACGTGGCCTGGGTGGCCCGCAAGGTGTGGGAGCTGCGGCTGCTGCGCGGTGAGGTCTCCGCCTCCGAGGCCGGGGCCCCGGTGCTGGTCGTCAGCCAGTTCACGCTCTACGGCGACGCGCGCAAGGGGCGCCGGCCCACCTGGCACGCGGCCGCTCCCGGCCCGGTCAGCGAGCCGCTCTACGACGCGGTCTGCGCCGAGCTCGAGCGTCTCGGCGCCGAGGTCGCCCGCGGCGTCTTCGGCGCCGACATGGCCGTCACCTCCGTCAACGACGGCCCGATCACCCTCGTCCTCGACTCCCCCCGCCCCCACGCTGGGTGAGCGGGCAGCGCCACCCGCCCCGGTGGTTGAGGAGGGAGCGCCAGCGACCGTCTCGAAACCACCCCACCCGGGGTGGTTGAGGAGGGAGCGCCAGCGACCGTCTCGAAACCACCCCACCCGGGGTGGTTGAGGAGGGAGCGCCAGCGACCGTCTCGAAACCACCCCACCCGGAGGCCTCGAGACTTTCGCCGCTGCGCTCCCCCTCCTCGACCACCCCCGCCACCCCTGCAGAGACGCAGACCACACGCCGATCCGTGCTCGCCCCTGACGGCCCGGCGCCGCGCGGCGCACACTGACGCCATGTCCCCCGGTCCGGTCGCACCCCACCCCGCACCCGACGTTCGGCGACCCCCCGCGGGCGCGCCCGGTCGCACCTGGCCGCTGGTGGTCGCGATGGCGGCGGCGGCGACCCTGGGCTGGCTGCCCTTCGTCGGCCGCGACGTCGGGCCCGACGAGGGCGGCCTGCTGCTGGTGGCGGCGCAGTGGGCGCCGGGCCCGTCGGTCTACGGCGACTACTTCGTCGACCGCCCGCCGGTGCTCCTCGCCCTGGTGGCGGCGGCCGAGCACCTCGGCGGTCTCGTCGGGCTGCGGCTGCTCGGCACGCTGGCGGTGGTGGCCTGCGTGCTGCTGGCCGGCCTCGTCGGGCGGCTCGCCGCCCCCGGCACCCGCTGGGGTCCGCTGATGGCGGCCGGTGCGGCGGCCGCGCTGACGGCCACCCCGCTCTTCGGTGGCACGGTGGTCGACGCGGAGATCCTGGGCGTGCCCTTCCTGCTGGCCGGCACGGCCGCGACCCTCGCAGCGCTCACCGCGCCCGACGCACGGCGGGCCGCCCTCCGGGGCGCGCTGGCCGGCGCGGCCGCCGTGGCCGCCGCGCTCACGAAGCAGAACCTCGTGGACGTCGGCGTGCTCCTCGCCGCCCTGGCCGTCACCGGGCTCCTCGCCCGTCGCGGCGTCGCGCGGCTGCGGCCCCTGCTGGCCGGCGCGGTCGCCGGCGGCCTCGCGGCCCTCGTCCTGGCGCTGGTCGGTGCGGCGACCCGCGGCACCGGACCGGTCGAGCTGTGGCGGGCCGTGGTGACCTTCCGCAGCCAGGCGGGCCGGGTCATCGCGACGGCCGACCCGCCGTCGTCGGCCGACCGGTTCGTGGTGATGCTCGTGGCGCTGCTCGCCAGCGGCGCTCCGCTGCTGCTGGCCGCCCTTGCGCCGTCCTTGCGCCGCGCGGTGCCCCTCGGGCCCGACCGGCTCGACCTGCGCTGGGCCGCCGCCGCCGTGCTGGCCTGGGAGTGCGTGGGGGTGGCGCTGGGTGGCAGCTACTGGCTGCACTACCTGACCGGCCTGGTGCCCGGCATCGTGCTCGTCGCCGCCCTGGCCGCACGCACCCCGCCCCGGCCTCCCGGCTGGCGGCGGCGCGCGCTGGTCACGGCGTACGCCGGCACGGCCCTGTCGGCCGCGGTCGCGGTCGGGTGGGTGGGGGTGCACCCGATCGAGCGCTCCGAGCTCGCGGTGTCGGCGTGGCTGGTGGACCACGGCAGTCCGGGCGACACCGCGGTCGTGGCCTTCGGGGAGCCCAACGTGCTGTGGGCGGCGGGGATGTCCAGCCCCTACGAGCAGCTGTGGAGCCTGCCGGTGCGCGTCTCCGACCCCGACCTGCGCGAGCTCGCCGCGGTGCTGGAGGGCCCGCGGCGCCCGACCTGGCTGGTGGTCGCCGGTCGCTCGCTGCTCACCTGGGGCGTCGACCCCGACGCGGCCGAGCCCGCGGTGGCCGCCCACTACCGCGAGGTCGCCGTGGTCGCGGGCTACACCGTGCTGGAGGTGCGCCGGTGAGGTCGCCGCTCACCGGTCGCACCGACGGGCTCCCGCGCGACCTCGCGCCCTTCCCGCCGACCCGCCCCGTGGCGCGCGCCCGGGCCCTCGCCGCGGTGGCCGCCCT
Source organism: Nocardioides sp. Leaf374 (assembly GCF_916862475.1). NCBI lineage: Bacteria > Bacillati > Actinomycetota > Actinomycetes > Propionibacteriales > Nocardioidaceae > Nocardioides > Nocardioides sp. Leaf374. Next base: position 81,941 of record NZ_CAKASO010000005.1, on the reverse strand, counting down.
GCTGGCGGTGTGGGTCGCGCTCGTCGGCATCCCCAACGACACCGTCGGCGTGGCGCTGTGGCTCTGGCTGGTCGCGCTGGCCTGGCACGCCGACGCCCCGCCCGCGCGCCGCTGGGACTTCGCCCGCGACTGGTGGCTCCCGATGCTGCTGCTGGTCGTCTACTGGCTCCTGCGGGGCCTGGCCGACCAGACCGGCGTGCCGGTGCACGTCGAGACCCCGGTGCGCCTCGACGCCTGGCTGGGCGGAGGCACGGTGCCGACGGTGTGGCTGCAGCGCGAGCTGTGCGGGGTGCCCTGCGACCCCGACGGCGCGCCCCGGTGGTGGGACGTCGCGCTCACCACCGTCTACGCCTCGCACTTCCTCGTCGCCCAGGTGCTCGCCGGGGTGCTGTGGCTGCGCGACCGCGTCGTGTGGCTGGCCTGGATGCGGCGGCTGGTGGTGCTCAACCTGTGCGGGCTGGTCGTCTACGTCCTCTACCCCATGGCGCCGCCCTGGATGGCCGCCGACCTCGGCGCGCTGCCCCCGGTGGAGCGGATCAGCGGCCGCGGCTGGTCGGAGCTGGGTCTGCACCGGCAGAGCATGGTGCTGCTCGGCATGTCCAACAAGGTCGCTGCGATGCCCTCGCTGCACGCCGGCACGGCCTTCCTGGTGGCCTTCTTCGCCCTCGGTCGACTGCGCTCACGGTGGCGGTGGCTGCTGCTGGCCTACCCGCTGGCGATGTGCGTGACGCTCGTCCACGGCGGCGAGCACTACGTCGTCGACACCCTCGCCGGCGCGGCGCTCGCCCTCGCCGTCGCGGTCGGCTGCAGCGTGTGGGAGCGGCGTACGGCGGCCCGCGACTCCGCCCGCGACTCCGCCCACGACTCAGCCCATGACTCAGCCCACGACTCCGAGGGCCTCAGTCGCGGACGACCGGCTCCATCGGCACCGTGACGCCCCGCTCGGCGGCGACCTCGCCGGCGCGGGAGTAGCCCGCGTCGACGTGGCGGATGACGCCCATGGCCGGGTCGTTGGTCAGCACCCGCTCGAGCTTCTCTGCGGCCAGCGGGGTGCCGTCGGCCACGCACACCTGGCCGGCGTGGATCGAGCGTCCCATGCCGACGCCGCCGCCGTGGTGGAGCGAGACCCACGACGCACCGGAGGCGGTGCTGACCAACGCGTTGAGCAGGGCCCAGTCGGCGATGGCGTCGGAGCCGTCGAGCATCGCCTCGGTCTCGCGGTAGGGCGAGGCCACCGAGCCGCAGTCGAGGTGGTCGCGGCCGATGACCACCGGCGCCGAGAGCTCCCCGGAGGCCACCATCTCGTTGAAGCGCCGGCCGGCGCGGGCCCGCTCGCCCTGGCCCAGCCAGCAGATCCGGGCCGGGAGGCCCTGGAAATGCACCCGCTCCTGCGCCATCGCGATCCAGCGGTGGAGCCGGGCGTTGGCGGCGCTCTCCTCGGCGGGGAAGAGCTCGAGCACGGCGCGGTCGGTCGCGGCGATGTCGGCCGGGTCGCCGGAGAGCGCGGCCCACCGGAAGGGCCCGCGACCCTCGCAGAACTGCGGCCGGATGTAGGCCGGCACGAAGCCGGGGAAGGAGAAGGCGCGCTCGCAGCCCCCCTTGCGGGCCTCGTCGCGGATCGAGTTGCCGTAGTCGAAGACCTCGGCGCCGGCGTCCTGGAAGCCGACCATGGCCGCGACGTGCGCGGCCATCGACGCCCGCGCACGCAGCGTGAAGCCCTCGGGGTCGCGGGCGGCCTCCTCGCGCCAGGCCGCGGGGTCCACGCCGACGGGGAGGTAGGACAGCGGGTCGTGGGCGGAGGTCTGGTCGGTGACGACGTCGATCGGGGCACCCTGCGCGAGCAGCGCGGGGACGACCTCGGCCGCGTTGCCGAGCACGCCGATCGACAGCGGCCGCCGGGCGTCACGGGCCTCGACGGCGAGGGCGACCGCGTGCTCGAGGGAGTCGGCCTGCACGTCGAGGTAGCGGTGCTCCAGGCGCCGGGTGATGCGCGCCTGGTCGACCTCGACGCACAGCGCCACGCCGTCGTTCATGGTCACCGCCAGCGGCTGCGCCCCGCCCATGCCGCCGAGCCCGGCGGTGAGGGTGATCGTGCCGGCCAGGGTGCCGCCCCCGATCTTGTCGGCCACGGCGGCGAAGGTCTCGAAGGTGCCCTGGAGGATGCCCTGGGTGCCGATGTAGATCCACGACCCGGCCGTCATCTGGCCGTACATCGTCAGCCCCAGGTCCTCCAGGCGACGGAACTCCTCCCAGGTGGCCCAGTCGCCGACGAGGTGGGAGTTGGCGATCAGCACGCGCGGCGCCCAGGCGTGCGTGCGCATCACCCCGACCGGCTTGCCGCTCTGCACGAGCATCGTCTCGTCGTCGCCGAGGGTGGTGAGGGTCCGCACCAGGGCGTCGTAGGCCTCCCAGCTGCGGGCGGCGCGGCCGGTGCCGCCGTAGACGACGAGGTCATCGGGCCGCTCGGCGTTGTCGGGGTCGAGGTTGTTCATCAGCATCCGCAGCGCGGCCTCGGTCTGCCACGACCGGGCGGTCAGCGTCGTGCCGCGCGCGGCCCGGATCGGCAGCCGCGGGTTACCGCCCCCACCCCCGGCGCTCGCGGCCCCCGCGCTCGCGGCACCGGCGGGCGTGCGGACGTCCCCGCTCATCGCAGCGCTCCGGTGACCGACTCGGCGGCGGCCACGACGGCGCCCGAGGCCACGAGACCGACCGCGACCTCGATCTCCGGGGCGAGGTGGCGGTCGGGGCCGGGGCCGTCGAGCCCGTGCTCGCGCAGCAGCCGCACGACGGCGCCGGTGGCCGGGGAGGGCGCGAGGCCCGCGGTGTCGCCGGTGGTGGAGCGCAGGTCGAGGGCGCGGGCCGCGGTCATCACCTCGATCGCCACCACGCGGGTCAGGCCGTCGACGGCGCGGCGCAGCTTGCGGGCCGCGCCCCAGCCCATCGACACGTGGTCCTCCTGCATCGCCGAGCTCGGGATCGAGTCGACCGAGGCCGGCGCGGCGAGCCGCTTGAGCTCGGAGACGATCGCCGCCTGCGTGTACTGCGCGATCATCAGCCCGCTGTCGACACCGGGGTCGTGGGCGAGGAAGGGCGGCAGTCCGTGGCTGCGCGCCCGGTCGAGGAAGCGGTCGGTGCGCCGCTCGCTGATCGAGGCGACGTCGGCGGCCACGATGGCCAGGAAGTCGAGCACGTAGGCGACCGGGGCGCCGTGGAAGTTGCCGTTGGACTCCACGGTGTCGCCGAGCACGACCGGATTGTCGACGGCCGAGGCCAGCTCGACCTCGGCCACCCGCGCGGCGTGGTCGACGGTGTCGCGGGCGGCGCCGTGCACCTGCGGCGAGCAGCGCAGCGAGTAGGCGTCCTGGACGCGGTGGCACCCGGGCCCGCGGTGGGAGGCCATCAGCGGGGAGTCGGCGAGCAGCGCGACCAGGTTGGCGGCCGAGGCGCCCTGCCCCGGGTGGGGGCGCAGGGCCTGCAGCGCGGCGGCGAAGACCCGGTCGGTGCCGAGCTGGCCCTCCACCGACATCGCGGCGGCCACGTCGGCGGTGCGCAGCAGGCGGCGCAGGTCGGCGATCGCCATCACCAGCATGCCGAGCATGCCGTCGGTGCCGTTGATGAGGGCCAGGCCCTCCTTCTCGGCCAGCTCGACGGGTCGCAGCCCGGCCGCGGCCAGCGCCTCGCCGGCCGGGCGCAGCACCCCGCCGGCGTCGCGCACCGGCCCCTCGCCCATGAGGGCCAGCGCGCAGTGCGACAGCGGAGCGAGGTCGCCGGAGCAGCCCAGCGACCCGTGCTCGTGCACCACCGGCGTGATCCGGTGGGTCAGCAGCGCCGCGAGCAGCTCCGCGGTCTCGAGCCTGACCCCGGTGCGGCCGGTGGCCAGGGTCGAGAGCCGCAGCAGCATGAGCGCGCGGGTCACCTCCACCTCGACCTCCGGTCCCGAGCCCGCGGCGTGGCTGCGCACCAGCGAGCGCTGCAGCTGTGCCCGCTGGGCGACCGGGATGTGGCGGGTCGCGAGCGCCCCGAAGCCGGTGCTCACGCCGTACGCCGGCACGTCGCCGGCCGCCAGCAGCTCCACCACCTCGCGGGCGGCGCCGATCGCGCTCCGGGCCTCGGGGGCGAGCACGACGGGGGCGCCGTCGCGGGCGACGGCCACGACGTCGGCGGGGGTGACCGGACCGGTGCCGACCACCACGGCCGCGCCGTGGTCGCCGGTGGCCCGGTCGGCGTCGTGGCTCCGGTGGTCGGTGCTGGGGTCGGTGACGGTGTCCATGGGCCCAGTCTCGGCAGCCGGCCGGGTCGCCGACAGGGCCGTCCGACCACCACTGTCTCGGATCCGAGACGAATCGGCCGGGCCCGCCGACCGGTGCCACCGCGGTGGTCTCGACCACCCGTCGGCCCGACGGAGGACCTGTCAGCCTGACGAGACGACGGCCGGCACCGGCGCCGCGGGGCGGTCGGGCGCTCCCGTCGCCCCGCGCGGAGCGCCAACCGAACTGGATCGGATCCAAGTCTCACGAATTTAGGCGGTCTAGCCCGCGAGACCCCCGCGATGTGCAAAATGGATCGCGGAAGTCACATTTGAGATGTGTCTTACCCGCGTCCGGCTGAGGGAGGTCGGCGCGTCCTCCCCCTCAGCAGCAGGAGTCTCTCTATGCGTTCTCGCCTGGTCCCCGTCGCGACGGCGCTCGCCGTCGCGGCCTCGACCGCCCTCATGATGGCCCCCACCTCGACGGCGGCCCCCGCCGCCGGCGGCGACAGCTCGGCCAAGCTGACCAACACCAACTTCGCCTTCACCGCGACCGGCTACGGCACCCTCGTCGAGGGCGGCATGGTCCCGGCCGACTCCGGCACCACCGGCTTCAGCACCATCGCGTGCACCAACCAGGCCGGCAAGACCCGCGACAACTACATCGCCGAGGTGAACGTGCCCGGCCTCGGCACCATCTCCGGTGTCCGCACCGACGTGCAGACCCGCCAGCGCAAGAACAAGGTCTTCTCCCTGGCCAAGCACTCCGTCGCCGACGTCTCGATCCTCGACACCCCCCTCGGGTCGCTGTCGATCACCGGGGTCTCGGCCACCTCGCGCGTCACCTACACCAAGTCGGGCCCCGACAAGGGCTTCAAGACCGCCACCAACACCTCGGTGCTCGGCATCAAGCTCCAGCCCGCCGGCGGCCTGCCCGCGCAGACGCTGCCCCTGCCCACGCCTGACCAGCCGATCGAGATCCCCGGCCTGGCCACCATCTCGCTGGGCAAGAGCATCGAGAAGAAGAACCGCCAGGGCGCCACGGCCTACGCCAACGCCCTCTTCATCCACGTCATCCCGACCGACACCACCGTCAAGGTCGCCCGCAGCGCCGCCAAGCTCGAGCGTGGCGCGGTCTCCGGGATCTTCAACGGCAACTCCAGCCCCGTGCGCGCCGACGTCATCGGCGACCTCATCCGGGTCGGCCGCGCCGTCAACTCGATCATGCCGTGCACCGGCACCGACGGCGAGCTGAAGAAGAAGAGCGCCGCCAGCGTCAACCTGGCCGACCAGGTCGTCGTCGACGGCGCCTACAGCCAGCAGCGCGCCAACCAGGTCAAGGGCCGCGCGAGCGGCACCGAGGAGTCCGGCGTCGCCAAGATCTCCCTCGGCGGCGACGCCCTGGTCATCGAGGGCCTCCAGGCGAAGGTCAACGTGGTCCGCAAGGGCGGCAAGGTGACCAAGAACGGCTTCACGAAGTTCGTCGGCATCACTGCCGGCGGTCAGGCCCAGGAGCTCGACCAGCTGCCCGAGACCATCGAGATCCCCGGCGTCGGCCTGGTCAAGCTGGAGTTCAACCTCAAGCGCAAGACCGCCTGGGGCATGAAGGTCGTCGCGCTGCGCATCACGCTGCTCGAGGCCGGCGGCGACGACGTCGACTCGGTCGTCAACATCGGCGAGGCCAAGCTCCGCATCCAGCCGCTCGGCAGCTGACCCGCCGCGGCGGTCGCCACCGGCCCGTCGCACCACCGCCGCGCCACGCGGCACCCGTCCCCACCCGACCGGCCCGGTCCCCTCACGCAGGGGGCCGGGCCGGTCGGCGTACCGGGCCCTGCTCCGGAGGCGGACCGGCCCTGGCCGCGGACTGGGACGCGGCGCGCGGGCGGGCCCGGCGGGGCTTGTACTGGACCGGTGACCACCCCGCCCTCGACCGCGACCCGGCCGGCGACCGAGGTCGGCGCGGCTCGCCGCTGGGCCATGCTGGCGGCCTCGACGACGGCGCAGGCGGCGGCCGGCATCACCATCCACGGGCCCGCGTTCCTCATCCCCGTGCTCGTCGCCGACGGCGGGCTCAGCCTCGCCCAGGCCGGTCTCGTCGCCGCCGCACCGACGCTCGGCGTCACCCTCACGCTGGTGGCGTGGGGGGCGCTGGCCGACGCCCGCGGCGAGCGCGCCACGCTGCTGGTCGGGCTCGTGCTCACCGCCGCGCTCGGCGGCGTCGCCATGGCCGGAGGCGGTGTCGTCGCCCTGGCGCTGGCCCTGGCCGCGGCCGGGGCGGCCGCGGCGAGCACCGCCTCGGCCAGCGGGCGGGTGGTCGTCGGGTGGTTCCCGCCGCACCGTCGCGGCCTGGCCATGGGCATCCGGCAGATGGCCCAGCCGGCCGGGGTCGGGATCGCGGCCGTCACCATCGCCGTGGTCGCCGAGACCCGCGGCGTCACGGCGGCCCTCGGGGTGCCCGTCGCTGCCGCGCTGCTGGCCGCCGCCCTGGTCGCCGCGGTCGTCGTCGACCCGCCGCGGCCCGAGCGCCGCGAGGGCAGCGCCCCCAACCCCTACCGCGAGGACGGCTTCCTGGCCCGCGTGCACGCCGTGTCGGTGCTCCTGGTCGTACCGCAGTTCCTCGTGTGGACCTTCGCCCTCGTCTGGCTGGTGCAGGACCGCGGCTGGTCGGCGGCCGCGGCGGGCACGCTCGTCGCCGTCTCCCAGCTGCTCGGGGCGCTCGGGCGGGTGGCGGTCGGACAGCTCAGCGACGTCGTCGGGAGCCGGATCCGCCCGCTGCGCTGGGTCACGGTGGCGGCGGGGCTCTCGATGGCCGCCCTCGGCCTCGCCGCCGGGCTCGACGCGGCCGTGGCCGTGCCGCTGGTGGTGCTCGCCACCGTGGTCACGGTCGCCGACAACGGCCTGGCCTTCACCGCCGTCGCCGAGCGGGCCGGGCCGTTCTGGTCGGGGCGGGCGCTGGGTGCGCAGAACACCGCGCAGTACCTCGCCGCCTCCGCCGTCCCGCCCGTCGCCGGCCTGCTCGTGGCGCAGGCGGGGTACGCCGCCGCCTTCGCCCTGGCCGCCCTCTGCCCGCTGGCCGCGGTGGCCCTCGTGCCGGTGCGCGGGGAGCGCGCCCTGCGCTGAGGCGGCGGACCGGGCCGTCGGGTCAGGGCCGGGGATCAGGGCGGGGGATCGGGGCCGGGGGACCCGGGCGGGTGAAGCCGCGGGGGTCCGGGGAGGGGCAGGGTCGAGGGTTCAACCCGAGGAGTCCCATGACCACCATCACCATCGTCGTCGTCCTGACCGTGCTCGTGCTGGCCGCCGTCGTGGCCACCGTCGTGCTCGTCGGGCGCCGCAACGCCCGGCTCAAGGAGGTCCGCCTCGAGCAGGCCGGGCAGCTGCGCGGCCAGGCCCAGCGTCAGGGCGGCTCCATCGCCGAGGCCCGGCAGCGGGCGGAGGCCGCCGAGGAGGAGGCCCGCGTCGCGCAGATGCAGGCCGACCGCGCCCGCGAGCGCGCCGAGGCCGCCCGCCACGAGGCCACCGTCGCCGAGGCCCACCAGGAGGACGCCCTGCGCGAGGCCGACCAGCTCGACCCCGACCGCGCCGCCACGCCGGCGCCCGTGACCGGCAGCCCCACCGACCTGCCCGGCGGGCCCGAGGGCGCCACCCCCGCGGCCGGCACGGCCACCGGCGCTCCCGCGACCTCGGCGCCTTCCGCGACCTCCGCGACCGCACCGGCCTTCCCGCCGAAGCCGGAGGGCTCCGACCGGCCCGGCATGGCCCCGGTCGAGCCCGGCACCCAGCCCGCCCCCGGCCGTCGCGCCGCCCCCGTGGGCGAGACCGAGCCCGCCGCCGCCCCCGACGCCGGTCAGGGGCGCCACCGCTCCCCCTGAGCCCCGACCGCGGCGCCCGCCACAGCACCACGTGGCCGCCCGGGTCTGAGAGGCTGCCGGGGTGGACGAGCCGAGGCAGCCGACGACCGCGACCGGCGGGTCGCAGGTGCCGGCGGCGACGCGCGCGCTGCGGGTGCTGCGCTTCCTGGCGACCCAGCCCGACCCCGTGCCGCTCGAGCGGATCGCGCGGGAGGTCGGGCTGCCGCGCAGCACGGCGTACCACCTGCTCGCGGCGATGATCGCCGAGGGCTTCGTGACGCACCTGGTCGAGGAGCACCGCTACGGCCTGGGCGTCGCGGCCTTCGAGGTGGGCAGCGGCTACTCCCGCCAGGAGCCGCTGCAGCGCCTGTCGCGCCGGGCGCTCGCGGCGCTGGTCGACCGCGTCGGCCAGACCGCGCACCTCGCCGTGCTGCACGGTCGCGACGTGCTCTACGTCGTCGAGGAGCGCGCGCCGGGCCGCCCGCCGCTGGTCACCGACGTGGGCGTGCGCCTGCCCGCCCACCTGACCGCGAGCGGGCGGGCCGTGCTGGCGCGTCTGCCGGCCGCGCAGGTGCGGGCGCTCTACCCCTCGCCCGACGCCTTCGTCGACCGCCACGGCAGCGGTCCCCGCACCCTCGGCGAGCTGCGCGCGGTGCTGGTCGAGACCCGCCGGCGCGGCCACGCCACCGAGGACGGCGAGGTGACCCCGGGCATGGCCAGCACCGCCGCCGCCGTGCTCGACCACAACGGGCACCCGGTCGCCGGCCTGGCCGTCACCTACCCCGCCGGCGAGGTGTCGCCCGCCCTGGTCGCCCGCGAGGTCGGCCGCACCGCCGACCTGCTCACCCGACGCCTGGGCGGACACCCCGCAGCAGGCCCCGAGCGACCAGCGGTCGACTGACCTCGGGCCTGCCCCGGCGCCCGGGCGACCCCCTGGCCGGAGCGCGGCACCGGCCTGTCGTCGGCGCTCGACGACAGGGACCGCAGGAGGTGTGTCCACGCCGACACGACCGGATCAAGTTACCTACCGGTAGGATTCTTCTCACCCCCCGGAGGGCCTGACGGTCCTGCTCGCTCGGCCCTAGGCTCGCGGGCACGTCACGGCCGCCCCGGGACGTGCTCCGTCGAGGAAGGGCCACCCGTTCCGATGCAGATCTTCGCCATCGTCGTCTCCCTGGCGCTGACCGCCGTCGCCGTCGTGCTGACCGTGAGGGCCGTGCGCTCGATCGTCGCCACGGTGCGGATCGGGCAGCCGACCACCGGTCGCACCGACCAACCGGTCCAGCGCACGCTGACCATGGTCAAGGAGACGTTCCTGCACACCCGGATGCTCCAGTGGAGCGTCGTCGGCGTGATGCACTGGTTCGTCTACCTGGCCTTCATCGTGCTGGGCGCCGCGGTCTTCACGGCGTACTTCCAGCTCTTCGACCCCGAGTTCCAGCTCCCGGTCATCGGTCACTTCTTCCTCTACGAGTGGCTCGGCGAGATCCTCGGCGTGCTCGGCACGGTCGGCATCGTCTACCTCGCGATCTACCGCCAGAAGCACCACCCGCGCCGCGAGGGCCGCAACTCCCGCTTCTACCGCTCCACGATGTGGCAGGCCTACTTCGTCGAGGCGATGGCGCTGCTCGAGGGCTCCGCGATCCTCTTCATCCGCGGCGCGGAGTACAACCTCGGCCAGGCCCTCGGCGGCGAGGACGTGGAGAAGTACAGCCGCTTCCACTTCCCGGTCAGCTCGTTCTTCGGCGACGTGCTCTACGGCACCGACCCGGAGACGCTGGAGAACATCATCATCGTCATCGCGATGATCAAGATCGTCCTGGCCATGATCTGGCTCATCGTCATCTCGCTGAACCTCACCATGGGCGTCGCCTGGCACCGCTTCACCGCCTGGCCCAACATCTGGTTCAAGCGCGAGGGCTCCGGCCGCACCGCGCTGGGCGGCGTCAAGCCCCTCACCAGCGGCGGCAAGGTCGTCAGCCTCGAGGACCTCGAGGACCTCGACGAGGACTCCAAGCTCGGCGTCGGCGCCATCGAGGACTTCAGCTGGAAGGGCATCCTCGACTTCACCACCTGCACCGAGTGCGGCCGCTGCCAGAGCCAGTGCCCGGCCTGGAACACCGAGAAGCCCCTCTCCCCCAAGCTCCTCATCACCGCGATGCGCGACCACGCCTACGCGAAGGCGCCGTACCTCAAGGCCGCCGAGGGCGACCGCGCCGCGCTGCTGGAGAACGACAGCGCCCTGGCCCTCGAGGTCGAGCGGCCGCTGGTCGGCGACACCGGCGACGACTGGTTCTACAACCCCGACTCCGGCGCCGCCGTGATCGACCCCGACGTGCTGTGGAACTGCACCTCCTGCGGCGCCTGCGTGCAGCAGTGCCCCGTCGACATCGAGCACGTCGACCACATCATCGACATGCGCCGCCACCAGATCCTGGTGGAGTCGAACTTCCCCGCCGAGCTCAACGGCCTCTTCAAGGGGCTGGAGAACAAGGGCAACCCGTGGAACATGTCGCCCAACGCCCGCCTCGACTGGGCCAAGGGTCTCGACGTCGAGGTCAAGGTCGTCGGCGAGACCATCGAGTCGCTCGACGAGGTCGACTGGCTGTTCTGGGTCGGCTGCGCCGGCGCCTACGAGGACCGCGCGAAGAAGACCACCCGCGCCGTCGCCGAGCTGCTCGACATGGCCGGCGTCTCCTTCGGCGTGCTCGGCAACGGCGAGACCTGCACCGGTGACCCCGCCCGGCGTGCCGGCAACGAGTTCGTCTTCCAGGGCCTGGCCCAGCAGAACGCGGAGACGCTCAAGGAGTACAAGGTCAAGAAGGTCGTCTCGACCTGCGCCCACTGCTTCAACACCCTCAAGAACGAGTACAAGGAGTTCGGTGTCGAGCTCGAGGTCGTGCACCACACCCAGCTGCTCAACCGGCTGGTGCGCGAGGGGAAGCTGACCCCGGTCAAGGAGGGCGCCGGCGCGCAGAAGCGCTCCATCACCTACCACGACCCCTGCTACATCGGCCGCCACAACGGCGTCTACACGCCCCCGCGCGAGCTGCTCCAGATCCTGCCCGGCGCCGAGGTCGTCGAGATGGAGCGCAACTCCGAGCGCTCCTTCTGCTGCGGCGCCGGCGGCGCGCGCATGTGGATGGAGGAGAACATCGGCGAGCGGATCAACATGAACCGCACGAACGAGGCGGTCGAGACCGGCGCCGACCAGATCGCCGTCGGCTGCCCCTTCTGCCGCGTCATGCTCTCCGACGGCCTCACCATGAAGCAGTCGAAGGGCGAGGCCCGCGAGGAGGTCGAGGTCCTCGACGTCGCGCAGATGCTGCTGGCGTCGGTCAAGGGCGAGCAGGCCACCAAGCTGGCGCCCGGTGCGGGCGCGGCCACCGCCGCTCCCGCGGCCGCGGCCCAGGGCGGCGGCACCACGACCCTCGAGCGCCCGGTCGAGACCAAGGCCGAGCCCGAGGCCGGCGACGAGACCATCACCGACGACACGGTGGTCGAGACCCAGGACGCCGGACCGCTGGCGAAGGCCAGCGGGGGCTCGTCGCTCTTCGACAGCCCCGAGGCCGCGGCCGCCGACGACAAGCCGGCCGGCGCGACCCAGGGCGCCTCGCTCTTCGACACCCCCGAGACCGCTGCCCCCGGCAAGTCCGTGCCGGCCGAGGCCAAGGCCGCCGAGCCGACCTCCGCGGGCGGCTCGCTCTTCGACCTCGGCGGCGACCAGCCGGCGGCGAAGGCGACCCCCGCCGAGGACGCGCCGTCGACCAGCGGCTCGACGTCGGGCGGCTCCACGTCGGGCGGCTCGCTCTTCGACCTCGGCGGCGACCAGCCCGCCGCGACGCCGGCCCCGTCGCAGGAGGCGCCCAAGGAGAAGCCGGCCGACCCGCCGGCCGCCACGGCGGTCTCGTCGGGCGGATCGCTCTTCGACATCCCGGCCGACGAGCCGGCGGCGAAGCCCGCGGCTCCCGAGGCGAAGGCCGACCCGGCCGCCGCCTCGCCCGCCGCGACGGAGCCGGCTCCGTCGGCTGCTCCGACGCCGAGCACCGACCTCGGCGCCGGTGGCTCGCTCTTCGACATCCCGGCCGCCGAGCCCGCCCCGGCGAAGCCGGCTGCGAGCGCCCCGGTCGAGACCCCCGAGCCCGAGCCCGCTGAGCCCGAGGCGCCGGCGGCGCAGGAGACGGCCGCTCCGGTCGAGCCGGCCGCACCGGCCGCTCCGGTCGCTCCGGTCGCCGGCCTGGGCTCGGGCGGGTCGCTCTTCGACATCGCCGCTCCCGCGCCGCGGGCCAGTGCACCGGCCGCTCCCGTCGCGTCCGAGGCGGCCACTGCGACCCCGGCCGACAGCACGAGCGAGGCCCCGGACGGCCCGAGCGAGGACGCCGCCGCCAGCAGCGCCCCCGCGGAGGAGCCGGCACCGGTCGCCCCGGCGGCCCCGGCCGCCTCGGTCACCCCGCGGGCCGGGATCCCGGAGGGCGGCTCGCTCTTCGACATCGAGGCTCCCGAGCCCGTCGCGGCCCCGCAGCCGCCGACGGCCCGGAGCGCGGCCGGCACGGCGTCCGAGGACACCTCCGCGGACACCACCGGGAGCACGGTGGCCGACGAGGCCCCGGCCGCGACGCCGGTCGCGGAGGACACCTCCGCGGGGGCGGCCCTGAGCGTGGCGGCCACGCAGGCCGCCGCCACCGACGACGCCCCGGCCCAGCCGGAGGCCGAGGCGATCGTGGCCGAGACCGACGACGCGACGGACGACGCCGAGGAGCAGGCCGAGCAGGCCCTGGCCGATGCCGAGGACGACGCGGCGCAGGACGAGCCCGCCCAGCCCGAGGGCGAGAAGGCCCAGGACGCGGATCCCGAGGACGAGAAGCCGAAGGCGGCGAGCAACGGCGCGGCCCACACCCCCCGCACCGACGCCGACATCTCCGGCTCGAGCTCGCTCTTCGACCTCTGAGTCACCCGCGGCGAGCGCCGCACCCCCGTGGCCCGCACCGACCCGTCGGTGCGGGCCACGTGCGTTCCGGGCCCGGACACACTGGCCCAGGGGACGGGGGCACGACGGCGACGTCCGAGGGCAACCATCCGTGCTTCGGAGGCGTCCCAGCGACGATGACGACCTCGCGCCCCTCCGCCCACACCGCCGGCGTGGCCCGCGCCGCCCGCGCGGGCCGCACCGCCGCCCTCGCCGTACTGATCCCCGCCTCCCTGAGCCCCCTCCTGCTGATCCTGGTGGCCCTCGTGCTCGGACGCCTTCCCTGACCCGCTGACCGCGCACCGGGCTCGGAGCCGAGGCCGCGGCCGCGGCCGGGTCGGGGTCGGGAGCGGACGTCATGCGAAGGGTGGATGCGCATCCATTCCTCGCATGACGCTCTCCTCCGGCGGGCGGGGACGCCCACCCGCCCCGGCCGCACGGCCCGCTCAAATCACGCAATTGCGCGACTGAGCACCACCCCGCCCACACGATTGCGCGATCCACGCACCTGACCGGCCCGACCGACAGTCCCGACCGCGCAAAGCCGCCAGCAGGCGAGTCGAGGCGACCGCGCTGATCGCGAGCACGCCCCAGACACCCACCACCGCCCACACCGCGCCATTGCGGGGTAGCGACAGCCAGCCAGCACCCACCACCCGGCGCAGGACGCACCCCGGCGCAGCACCCGACACCCCCACACACACCCAGACGCACCGCGGCCCGCGCCGACCGAGGTCGACGCGGGCCGCGGGAGGGGCCGGGCGGGTCAGCCCTGCGGGTCCTCGGGGACCACGACGGGGCGCAGACGCGCCCACGCCAGGAAGACCGCACCGACGGCGAGCATCGCGATGCCCGCCCACAGGTTGGCGTTCCAGCCACCTGTCTTCTCGGTCTCGGGGTCTCCGAAGATCCCCATGAACGTGAGGATGACGCCGTAGATGCCGATGAGGGCACCGATGATGTTGCGGATGTCGAAGGCACCCGCGGTGTGCTGGCTCCGGGCCATGACGATCTCCGATCAGGTGGGGGTCAGAAGACCACGTTGAGGACGACGACGAGGGCGAGCGCGAGGCCGGCGAGCGGCATGGTGCGCTGGTACCACGGGTGCGAGGCCTCGTCGGGGTCGACGAGGTCCTCGCGGGGGGTCTCGGAGTAGACGAGGCCCTTGAGCTCGGCGTAGGGCTTCGGCTTGGTCATCGAGGTGACGACCACGCTGACCACGATGTCGACCACGAAGGCGGCACCGGCGGCCACGAAGGAGGCACCCTGGCCGGCGAGCGGGATGACGCCGAGGCTGAGCGAGCCGAAGGCGTCCTCCGACAGGAAGGCGACGGCGACCGCCGAGAGCGTGCCCGCGACCAGGCCGGTCCAGCCGGCCGTGGGCGTCATCCGCTTCCAGAACATGCCGAGGATGAAGGTGGCGAAGAGCGGGGCGTTGAAGAAGCCGAAGAGCGTCTGCAGGTAGTTCATGATGTTGGAGAAGTTCGACGCCAGCTGCGCGGTGAAGATCGCGATCGCCGTGGCGGCGACCGTGGCCCAGCGGCCCACCGCGAGGTAGTAGTCGTCGGAGCGGTCCTTGACGACGTAGCGCTCCCACAGGTCGAAGCTGAGCACGGTGTTGAAGGCCGAGATGTTGGCCGCCATGCCGGCCATGAAGGCCGCCAGCAGGCCGGCGATGGCCACGCCGAGCAGCCCGTTGGGCAGCACGTCGCGCATCAGCAGGATCAGCGAGTCGTTGTACTTCACCGTGCCGTCGGCTCCGCCCGCCACCGTCTCGCCGGCCTTGGTGCGCGCGATGTCGGAGACGAGGACGGCCGCGATCATGCCGGGCAGGATCGTGATGAAGGGGATGAGGATCTTGGGGAAGGCGCCGATGATCGGGGTCTTGCGCGCCGCCGAGATCGAGTTGGTGGCCATCGCGCGCTGGACCTCGACGAAGTTGGTCGTCCAGTAGCCGAAGGACAGCACGAAGCCGAGACCGAAGACGATGCCGATCACCGAGAGCAGCTCGGAGTCGAAGCCGGTCAGCGCGGTGCCGGGCCAGGAGTTGAGCTGCTCGGCGGCCGAGGGGCCGTCGGGGTTGCTGCTCGCGGCCTCGGTGATGCCGACCTTGAGACCGTCCCAGCCGCCCACGCGGTTGAGCCCGATCAGGGTCAGCGGCAGCAGTGCCGCGACGATGACGAAGAACTGGAGCACCTCGTTGTAGATGGCCGCGCTCAGCCCGCCGAGGGTGATGTAGGAGAGCACGATGACCGCGGCGACGACCAGGGCGAGGGTGAGGTTCCACCCCAGCAGGGCCTGGATGATGCTGCCGAGCAGGTAGAGGTTGATGCCGGCGATGAGCAGCTGCGCCACGGCGAAGGAGATCGCGTTGACCAGGTGGGCGCCGGTGCCGAAGCGGCGCAGCATGAACTCGGGGACCGAGCGCACCTTCGAGCCGTAGTAGAACGGCATCATCACGACGCCGAGGAACAGCATGGCGGGGATGGCGCCGACCCAGAAGTAGTGCACCGCCGGCAGGCCGAACTCGGCACCGTTGGCCGACATGCCCATGATCTCGACCGCGCCGAGGTTGGCGGAGATGAAGGCCAGGCCGGTCACCCAGGCGGGCAGCGAGCGGCCCGAGAGGAAGAAGTCCACCGAGTCGGAGACGTTGCGGCGGGCCACGACGCCGATCCCGAGCACGAAGGCGAAGTAGATGGCGATGAGCAGGTAGTCGACGAAGTGGGCTGAGATCAGCGTGTCGCCGGCCATCGCCGTGGGGGCGGAGATCGACATGCAGCGTCCTTTCGGGGATGAGCAAACCTGCTGAACATACGCCCGCCCGTGCCGACCAGCGCCACCCCCTCGGGTGACGGCGTCAACCATCAGCGCCACGACGACGTCATCTGATGTCGTGTTGCCCTTGTGGTGACGTCACAGTGATGTCATGGTGGTGCACATGGACCTGACCCCGTACGTCGACAGCCTCCGCCGCGACCTCCTCGCCGCGGCCGACGCCTCGGGCGAGGAGGCCCGTGCGCTGGCCCAGCGGCTGGGCCACGCGCTCGACCCGGCCGCGCGGCTCGCGCTCATGGAGGCCATCTCCCACGCGGCGGCCCAGATCACGGCCGAGATGCCGGTCGGCGGCGTCGACGTACGTCTCGACGGGCGGGAGCTGGCCTTCGTCGTCGACGCCACGCCCCCCGCGCCGCTGCTGCCGCCGGCCCCACCCGCACCCCCGGCGCCGCCGGCACCACCCGCCGAGGACCTCGACGACGCGGCGGTCTCGCGGGTCACGCTGCGGCTGCCGGAGCCGGTCAAGGCGCGCGCGGAGGAGCTCGCCGCCGAGGCCGGGCAGTCGCTCAACACCTGGCTCGTCCACGCCGTACGACGAGCCACGCATCAGCCCTCCGAGCCGCTCGACCTCACCAGCACCGCCCACCCCGGCGCCCAGCCGGGCCCCGGGGGCGGGCCGGTCTTCACCCGCCGGCCCGGCAGCCGCCGGCTCACCGGCTGGGTCTGACCCGCACGCCCACGACGCCGCGCGTCGACGGCCCCCGAGACGCACGACGCCCCACCCCGACGACCGGCGGACCGCCGACCCCGCACTCACCGAGGCGTACGTCATGCGACCCGTGGATGCGCATCCACCCTCCGCATGACATCCACCGCCCCACCCCGCACACCCACCCGCTCGCCGCGCCATGCGTCATGCGGCCCGTGGATGCGCATCCACCCTCCGCATGACGTCCGCCGCCCCGCCCTGCACACCCACCCGCTCGCCGCGCCGTACTTCATACGACCCGTGGATGCGCATCCACCCTCAGCATGACATCCACCGCCCCGCCCCGCCCCGCGCACCGCCCCACCCCGCGCACCGACCCACCCCGCACCCCGACCCACCCGCACCCCGACCATCCAGGAGCAGCCATGAGCAGCACCCGCGAGCACCGCCTCGCCGTCGACGGACCGGTCGACCTCGTCGTCCGCAACCCCCGCGGCGTCGTCGACGTCACCGCGACACCCGCAGCCGCCGGCGGCGGCGCCGAGCCGGTCACCGTCTCGGTCGCGGGCCCCGCCCCCGACACCGTCGACGTCCGCTCCGAGGACGGTCGGGTCGAGGTCGCGGCACCCACCGGGCGCAGCGCCGAGGGCCACTACCACCTCACGATCCGCGTGCCGGCCGGCTCCCGCCTGACCGCTCGACTCGGCTCCAGCGAGCTGAGCACCGTCGGCCCCCTCGCCACTGCGACCGTCCAGGGCGCTTCGGGCGACGTGACCGTCGAGGTCCTCGCCGGGCCCTCCCGCGTCGAGACCGGCTCCGGCAACGTCCGGCTCTCGCGCTGCGCCGACGTCACCGTGCAGTCGGGATCCGGGGACGTGGACCTCGGACGGGTCGACGGCGCGGCCCAGGTCTCCACCGGGTCGGGTGACGTCACCGTCGAGGCCTGCACCCGCGAGCTCGTCGTGAAGACCGGCTCGGGCGACCTCCACGTCCACAGCCTCCAGGGCGCACTCTCCTTCAGCACCGCCAGCGGCGACCTGGCCGTCGACCGGGCCGAGCACGGCTCGATCTCCGCGCGCAGCGCCTCGGGCGACGTGCACGTCGGCGTGCCCGCCGGCCTCCCCACCTGGGCCGACGTCGGCTCCGTCAGCGGCGAGGTCGCCTCCGAGCTCGACGCGGTCGGCGAGCCGGCCCCGGGCCAGGACCACCTGCTCGTGCGCGCCACCACCGTCTCGGGCGACGTCCGCCTCTCACGGCGCTGAGCCCGGCCCCGACGCCCACACGACACCGCCCGCCGAGCGCTTGACCCTGCCCCTGCGTCAGCCGCGAGCGTGGCACGAGCCGACCCTCACCAGCCGACCCTGACCAGCCGACCCTGAACAACCCACCCGACCAGCCCACAGACCAGCCTGCCCGACCCCGCCGTTCCGAGCCGACCCATCCGGCCCGTCCCAGCGACCGAAGGACCCACCATGAGCTACCCGCCCAGCATCCACCGCGACGAGGCCCGCCAGGTCGTGGCCGACCGCGTCGCCCGTGCCAACGAGCGCCACCTGCCCACCGTGCCGCGCCGCCGCCGACTCGCCCGCGGCCTGCGCCGCGTCGCCGACGCCCTCGACGCCTGACCGTCCACCGAAGGCCCCCAGGAAGCCCACCGGACGCACGTCCGGCGCACGCCCCCAGGCCCACGCACGACCCGACCCCGCGGCCCGATCGACCCGGGCCGGCACCGGGCGGGTCAGGACCGCATCGCGACGCCCTCGCGCCAGTAGCCCATGAAGGCCACCTGGCGGCGGTCCATGCCGAGGTCGCGCACCATCACACGGCGCAGCCCGGTGACGACCTTCGACTCCCCCGCGATCCAGGCGTAGACCGTCTGGCGATCGGCGGCCGCCCGCTCCGAGCGACTCGCCCCGTCCCGCCCACCGGCCCCGCCCCCGCCGTCCTCGGCGACGACCTCGCCGGAGGAGGAGTACGTCGGGGTCTCCCACAGGTCGGGGTCGACCTCGTCGACCTCCACCTGCCCGATCGGCACCACGGGCGACTCCAGGCAGGCCAGCACCTCGCGCTGCAGCGCCACCCCGCGGGGCGCGCCGTCGCGGGGCAGCCAGGTCAGCTCGACGCCGGCCGGGCGCGGCAGGTCCTGCACGTCGGCGGCGCAGGGCACCTCGACGAAGGCGTGGCCCTCGGCGTCGGCGTCGAGGCCCGCGAGGATGCCCGCGACGGCCGGCACGGCGGTCTCGTCGCCGACGAGGAGCACGCGGGCGCCCGGCGTGGGGGCGAACTCGATGCCGCCGTAGGCCACGCCACGGCGCGGGGCGAGCACGACGGCCCGGTCGCCGACCCGGGCGCGCGAGGCCCAGCGGGCGCCGGGGCCGAGCGGGTGCTCGCCGTCGGGGCCCTCGTCGTGGAGCACGACGTCGACGACCAGGCGGGTGTCCTCGCCCTCGCCGACGATGTCGCGGATGGTGTAGGTGCGCATGTGGCCGCGCTCGGCCTGCGGCAGGGCCTGCCAGGCGGCGTACCAGCCGCTGTCGGCGGCCTCGAAGGACGGCAGCGGCCCGTCGCCGTCGGGCAGGACGAGCTTGAAGCGCTGGTCGAGCAGCGGGCCGTCGACGCCGAGGTCGGCCAGCGCAGGTGCGCCGAGCTCGAGGCGCACGAAGCTGGGCGAGAGCCGCTCGACACGGCGCACGGTCACCGTCTCCAGCAGCATCGGCAGCGCCGCGCGCGCGGTGGAGGTGGCTGTGGCCATGGGGTGCTCCCGGAGCGGTCGAGATGAGGTAAGGCAAACCTTACCTGACACCGCGACGGGCTGCCCCGAGCGTCCTGCTCCGACCGTCCTGCCCTGACCGTCCTGCTCGGCGCGACCGGGGCCGCGGCCGCCTCAGATCGAGGTGCGGTGGAAGCCCTGGAAGGAGCGCGACGGCGTCGGGCCGCGCTGGCCCTGGTAGCGCGAGCCGTACCTCTCCGAGCCGTAGGGGTGCTCGGAGGGCGAGGAGAGCCGGAAGAAGCAGAACTGCCCGATCTTCATGCCGGGGTAGAGCTTGATCGGCAGCGTCGCCACGTTGGCCAGCTCCAGCGTGACGTGGCCGGAGAAGCCGGGGTCGACGAAGCCCGCGGTGGCGTGGGTCAACAGCCCGAGGCGCCCCAGCGAGGACTTGCCCTCCACGCGGGCCGCGATGTCGTCGGGCAGCGTCACGACCTCGTACGTCGACCCCAGCACGAACTCGCCCGGGTGCAGGATGAACGCCTCGTCCCCCTCAGGCTCGACGATCCGGGTGAGGTCGGACTGGTCGGCCGCGGGGTCGATGTGGGGGTACTTGTGGTTCTCGAAGACGCGGAAGTACCGGTCGAGGCGCACGTCGATGCTCGACGGCTGGAGCATCTGCGGCTCCCACGGGTCGAGGGCCACACGGCCGCCGTCGATCTCGGCCAGGATGTCGCGGTCGCTGAGCAGCACGCGCCTCAACCTACCGGCCCCGCGCCGGCGCCACCCTGGGGTCCGGGGCTCGGCCGGCTGCCGCATCATGGGTCGGTGACCTACCAGCGCTACGTCGCCCTGGGCGACTCCTTCACCGAGGGCGTCGGCGACCCCGACCCCGACCGCCCCAACGGCCTGCGGGGCTGGGCCGACCGCGTCGCCGAGGTCCTCGGCGCCGCCTCGCCCGACTTCGGCTACGCCAACCTCGCCATCCGCGGCCGCAAGCTCGACGGGATCCTCGCCGAGCAGCTCGAGCCGGCGCTGGCCCTCGAGCCCGACCTGGTCACGATCTACGCCGGTGCCAACGACATCCTGCGCCCCTCGGTCGACCTCGACGCCCTCGCCGAGCGCTACGACGCCGCACTCGGCCGCCTCGCCGCCACCGGCGCGCGGCTGCTGGTGTGGACCGCCTTCGACCCGGGCGGCTCGGCGATCTACCGCCCGGTGCGCCCCCGCTTCGCGCTCTACAACGAGCTGGTGCGCGAGGCCGCCGACCGCCACGGCGCCACCATCGTCGACTTCTGGCGCCTCAAGGAGTACCGCGACTGGCGGCTGTGGGACGAGGACCGCATGCACATGGGCCCCGCCGGCCACCAGCGGATGGCGATCGAGGTGCTCGACACCCTCGGCGTCGCGCACGACCTGGCCGCGCTGCCCCTGCGCGAGGCCGCGCCGACGACGCGACGCGAGCAGGCCGCCGCGCACGCGACGTGGCTGCGCGAGAGCGCCGTACCGTGGGTGCACCGACGGCTCACCGGACGCTCCTCGGGCGACGGCCTCTCGCCCAAGCACCCGACCCTGACCCGCGACCTGACCGCCCGGTCCGCACCCTCCTCTGCACCCTCCGGAGCGTGATCGTCTAGCATGACGCCGTCGCCGGGGCCGCCCCTCGGTGATGTTGCGGATGTAGCTCAGTTGGTAGAGCGCGACCTTCCCAAGGTCGATGTCGCGAGTTCGAGTCTCGTCATCCGCTCCACACACCGGCAGGCCGGCCCCCACCCGGGCCGCCTGCCGGTTCCTGCTCAGCCGCGCTGTACCCCGCCGGCACCCTCCGGGTCGGTCGGCCCCCGGCAGCGCCGACGTCGGCCCCGGCGACCCAGGCGACGGGGGGCTTTACACGGGCCGACACCGGGAGCACAGTGGTGCCTGTCACAGGAATTTGACGGTCTCGCGGCGCGGTCCCACCGCGGCGCGGTCCCCGCTCGGACGGCGCTGTCCCCCCGGAGCCGTCCGAGCGGGGCACACCCCTCACCACCGGGCCCCTAGCCTCACGACGTGAGGATCGAAGCCACGGCGGGACCACCCGGCGGACCAGCGCAGGAGTGCTACGTCCGCCAGGGCACCGACTACCTCTCGATGGTCACCGACATCATGGCCGCCATCCCGCCCGGCTGGGACCTCATCGCCATCACGACCGGGCCCGACCGCCCTGGCGGCTCCCCGGCCGCACCACGACCCCTCGACCGGTCGAAGCGCAGACCCCCGCCCCCGCCCCGGGGCTCCTAGCGTCGCGGCTGCCACCTGGCCCGGCTCCCGCTCTCCGCTCGGGCCGCCACCCGCTCCACCGCTCCTCCCGAGACCGGCAGGCGCCCCCGGGCAGGAGTACGGTGGGGAGCATCACCCGCGACGCCGGGCCCGTCGGGTCCGCCGAGACGCAGGTGCGGAAGGTGGACGTCATGACGACGTCACCGCACGCCCCGTCCCCCGCTGCCCCGGTCGCCTCCGCGCCGGGCGGCACCGCCGTCGCCAGCCAGCCGCTGCGCCTGAGCATCGCCGAGGATCCCCACGGTCCCGTCGACGGTGCGTGGTGGCCACGCTCGCGCGACCTGGTCACCGAGGTCGCCGACCTCGTCGACCACTTCCCGGTCGAGGTCGGGCGCCTCGACCGGCTGCTGTTCTCCCGCCCCGACTGGGACGACCCGGAGGGCGTCGCCACCCCGCGCCGGGTCCGCGCGGCCCGCGGCATGGTCAAGACCGGCTCCTTCCCCAGCGACGACACCCACCTCGTGGTGGCCAAGCTGTCCTCGGGGCGACGGGTCCGTCTCGTCGTCGTGCCGCCCGGCACCTCGGAGTCCGAGGCCCGCGCCGTCATGACCGCTGCGGGCGGCCCCGACAACCACCGGACCGCCCGTGAGCTGCTGGGCCTCGACACCGACCGGCCCGACGACCTCGGCCACCACGCCTGGGACGACGACAGCGCCGGCGCCACCCCCTGACCTGGCCCGGGCTCCCCCGGGACCTGGGCCCGCCCGGGTCGCGCACCGGCGCGGCCTAGGCTCGCCGGGTGGAGTTCACCGGTTTCCCCGTCGCAGCGCTCGACTTCTACGACGACCTCGAGGTCGACAACACCAAGTCGTTCTGGGAGAAGCACCGCGGGGTCTACGAGGAGTCGGTGAAGGCCCCCTTCACCGCGCTCGCCGAGGTGCTGGCCCCGGAGTTCGGGGCGGTGAAGATCTTCCGGCCCTACCGCGACGTGCGCTTCGCCAAGGACAAGACGCCCTACAAGACCCACCAGGGCGCCTTCGCCGCCGCGGGCCCGTCGACCGGGTGGTACGTCGAGCTCTCCCCGCGCGGCCTGCGCACCGGCGCCGGCTTCTACGAGGCCTCGGGGGGTCGGCTCCAGGCCTTCCGCGCCGCCGTCGCCCACGACCTCTACGGCGCGGAGCTCGAGTCGCTCCTCGCCACGCTGGTCGGCGAGGGCTTCGAGGTGGGCGGCGACCGGCTCAAGACCTCGCCGCGCGGCTACGACGCCGACCACCCGCGCATCGACCTGCTGCGCCACCGCTCGCTGACCGTCGGGCGGTCCCACGGCTTCGAGCCGGTCATCCACACCCCCGCCGCCCTCGACCTCGTGCGCGACGACTGGCGCACCCTGCGCCCCCTCGTCGACTGGGCCCGGCGCCACTGCCAGGACTGACGCCGCCCGTCCCGGCCCCGCTCCGGCCGTCCTACTGACCGTTGCGACCACTGGCCGACCGTGGTGACGCCCTGCCAGTGGTCGCAACGGTCGGTAGGACGCGGGCGGGGGCGTCGGCCGGCGGCCCGCGGCGGTCCGCACCGAGCCGCCCACCGGTCGTGGCCGGGAGTTCACCGGCCGGCCGCCCGCCGCTGCCACCGTGCGGGCCATGGCCAAGCGCAGGATCTACCTCCACATCGGTCTCCCCGGCGCCGGCGGCGCCTTCCTCCCCGCGGCGCTCGCCCACCACGCCTCGGCGCTCGCTGCCGCGGGCGTGCACGTGCCGACCCGCGCCGGCGACGAGGTGCTGCGGGCCGCCGTGGAGCTGCGGCGCGACCACAAGCAGCACGGCTACCGCCGCCGCGAGGTCGAGGGCACGTGGGCGGCCCTGTGCCACCGTGCCCGGAAGGCCTGCGCGAAGGGCGAGAGCGTCGTGCTGGCCGAGGAGCACCTCGCCGGCGCCGACACCGACCAGATCGCCCTGCTCCTCGACGCGCTGAGCGGGTGGGAGGTGCACGTCGTGGCCGTCGTCGCCGACCCCGCCTCCCAGCTGGTGGGCGCCTGGGCCGACACGATCCGCACCGGGGCCACCCGCTCGCTGCGCCGCTGGACCCGTCGGGTGCTCGACCCCGCCCGCGAGGCGCCCGAGGCCGTCGCCTTCTGGGACGAGCACGACCTGGAGGGCGTGCTGCACCGGTGGTCCGCCGCGCTGCGCCGCCCCGACCGGATGCACGTGGTCGTCGCGCCCCGCGCCGACGACGCCCGCGGCGCCTCCGTCTCCCGCCGCGACTGCGCTGCCTCGGTGTGGGCCGACCTCGGTCGCGTGGTCGGCTTCGACGCCGCCGCGCTCCCGCTCACCGAGGTCGACACCGACCGCGGCGCCCGGCTCGACGCGACCGGCCTGGCCGTGCTGCGCGGGGTCAACCGGGCCGTCGACGGCCGCGTGGCCCCCGGCGCGCAGCGACGCGTGGTGTCGGACCACCTGGCCCGCCGCGAGGAGGCCTCGGGCCCGGAGCTCCCGACGCTCCCCGCCGAGCTCCACGGCGAGCTGCGCGACCTCGCCGAGCGCTGGGCCAAGGCGGTGGCCGACGCCGGCTGGCTGCTGTACGGCGATGCCGCCGACCTCGTGCCGGCGCTGCCGACCCGCGCGGTCGACCCCGACGAGGTCGGCCCCGGCGCGCGGCTGGCCTCGGTGACCGACTCGGTCGCCGACCTGCTGGTCGAGGTGGCCCGCCTGCGCGAGGAGAACGACGCCCTCGCCCGTCGTACCGCGAAGCTCGAGCGCAAGCGCACCAAGCTCAAGACCCGGCTGGCCGCCGCCACCGCAGCCGGCCCAGCCGGCTCACCCGGCCCAGCCGACTCAGCCGACTCAGCCGACGGGGGCTGACGGACCGGGGCCCGAGCCCGCACGACCAGCGGCCGCGGGCAGGTCGCCGCAGGTCAGTGCGGCTGCCAGGCGTCCTCGTCGGAGGTCCGCTCGGTGACGGTGCTGGGCAGCTCGCGGTCGGCGAGCTGCTGGATGGAGACCTGCTCGAAGACGTCGCGCAGGGCGCGGCGGGCGGCGATCCAGACGTGCTGCAGCTCCCCGGCGGCCTCGTTGTAGGTCACGGCCTCCGGGCGCAGGCCGTAGACCGAGACCAGCGGGCCGTCGACGGCCCGGATGACGTCGGCCACCGACACGTCGCCCGCGGCGCGTCCCATGCGCCAGCCGCCGGACTGACCGCGCTGCGACATCACGATGCCGGCGCGGCGCAGGTCGGCGAGGATCGCCTGCAGGAAGCCGTGGGGGATCTCCTGGAGCCGGCCGAGCTCCTCGGCGCTGACCGCGCGACCGTCGGCGCGCGAGGCCATCTCGATGAGGGCCCGCAGGGCGTAGTCGGACTTGGCGGAGACGCGCATGGGGCCAGTCTGTCAGATGAGTCGACCCCTCCAGTCGACCTTGGCGACTCACGCGACTCAGTAGCCCTGACCGAGCCCCCGTGCGGCCCTCACCGGCACCGTGCCGGCCCCGCGCCGGTCAGTGCGCCCGCTGCGCCCGGCGTACGTCGGGCACGTCGAGCCGCACCCCCTCACGCGCGAACTGCTCGAGCCGCACCGCCCAGGCGACCCACAGCACCCACAGCACCACCACGAGGGCGGCGAGCAGCCCCGTGGTGACGGGGTCGGCGTCGCGCAGGCCGGCGAGGGTGGTGACGTTGGTGAGCACGATGACGCCGCCGGCGACGACGCCCAGCACCCGCGCGGGCAGGTGCCGCACGACGAGGGCGGCCACCGGGGCGGCCACGGCCCCGCCGAGCATGAGCGCGAGCACGACCGCGCCGTCGATGCCGGCCCGGCCGAGGCCGAGGAGGAAGCCCAGCGAGCCGCCCACCGCCACCACGAACTCGGCGGTGTCGACCGACCCGACGACCTTGCGCGGCTCGAGGCGGCCCGAGGAGAGCAGCGTGCTGGTGCCGACGGGGCCCCAGCCGCCCCCGCCGACGGCGTCGAGGGCGCCGGCCACCAGCCCGACGGGCGCGAGGAGCGCGGCCCGCGGGGGCGGGCCGGGCCGCGGGGTGCGGGTGCCCTGGGCGAGGAAGCGCAGCGTGACCCAGCAGCCCAGCACGAGCAGCACGACGGCGACGACCGGCACCGCCACGTCGGCGTCGAGGCCCACCAGGAAGGTGGCGCCCGCGAAGGCGCCGACGAAGCCGGGCACGGCGAGGATGCCGACCGTGCGCCAGTCGGTGTTGCCCAGCGCGTGGTGGGCGGCGCCGGAGACCAGCGTCGTGCCGATCTCGGAGAGGTGGATCGCCGCCGAGGCCGCGGCCGGGCCCGTGCCGGCGGCCAGCAGCAGCGTGGCCGAGGTGACGCCGTAGCCCATGCCGACCGAGCCGTCGACCAGCTGCGCGGCCAGTCCGACCAGGGCGAGCACGACCAGCCTGCGCACCGCGTCCCCCTCCGGTCGGCGTCGGTCGGGGCGCGCACGCGGCACCGACCGACAAATTCGATCAAGACAGTCGACTTTAGCGCGCGGCGGCGCGCCCCACCACCCGTTCCCGCGGACGCGCCCGCGGGCCGTCGCGACCCCGACCGTTCGCTTGCGCGGGCGAGCGGCCGCTCCTACCATGATGTTACCGACCAGTAAACCGACGGGTAACCGACGTCACCCCGGTCCCCCGCACCACCACCGGCACCACCACCGGCAGCACCCCCACCGGCCCGCCCACCGGCGACCGAACCCCAGCGACGAACCAGAAGGTGTGGATCAGTGAGCCACTACAAGAGCAACCTGCGCGACATCGAGTTCAACCTCTTCGAGGTGCTCGGACGCGACGAGATCCTCGGCACCGGCCCCTTCGCGGAGGTCGACGGCGACACGGCCCGCGAGATCCTCGCCGAGGTCGACCGCCTCTCCCGCGAGGAGCTGGCCGCGTCCTACGAGGACAGCGACCGCAACCCGCCGGTCTTCGACCCGGCCACCAACACCGCGCCGATCCCCGCGTCGTTCAAGAAGAGCTACCAGGCCTGGATGGACTCCGAGTACTGGCGCCTGCAGATCTCCGAGGAGCTCGGCGGCACCCCGGCCCCCTCCTCGCTGGTGTGGGCCCTCGGCGAGCTGGTGCTCGGCGCCAACGCCCCCGTGTGGATGTACGGCGCGGGCGCCCCCTTCGCCGGCGTGGTCCACCGCAACGGCAACGAGCGCGACAAGCGCATCGCCGAGATCATGGTCGAGCGCCAGTGGGGCGCCACCATGGTGCTCACCGAGCCCGACGCCGGCTCCGACGTCGGCGCGGGCCGCGCCAAGGCCACGCCCAACGAGGACGGCTCCTGGAACATCGAGGGCGTCAAGCGCTTCATCACCTCGGCCGAGCACGACATGAGCGAGAACATCATGCACCTCGTGCTCGCCCGCCCCGTGGGCGTCGAGGGCGTCGGCGGCCCCGGCACCAAGGGCCTCTCGCTCTTCCTGCTCCCCCAGCACCACTTCGACCACCAGACCGGCGAGCTCACCGGCGAGCGCAACGGCGTCTACGTCACCAACGTCGAGCACAAGATGGGCATCAAGGTCTCCAACACCTGCGAGGTCACCTTCGGCGACTCCTCCGTCGGCGGCGGCGAGCCGGCCAAGGGCTGGCTGCTCGGCGAGGTGCACAACGGCATCGCGCAGATGTTCCAGGTCATCGAGAACGCCCGCATGATGGTGGGCACGAAGGCCATCGCGACGCTGTCGACCGGCTACCTCAACGCCCTCGACTACGCCAAGACCCGCCAGCAGGGCGCCGACCTGACCCAGTCGGGCGACAAGACCGCCCCGCGCGTCACCATCACCCACCACCCCGACGTGCGCCGCTCGCTGATGGTGCAGAAGTCCTTCTCCGAGGCCATGCGCGCCCTGGTGCTCTACACCGCCTCCTACCAGGACCAGGTGATGCTCGCCGAGCACGCCGGCACGACCGACACCGACGAGGTCAAGCTCGCCGCCGCGGTCAACGACCTGCTCCTGCCGATCGTCAAGGGCTACGGCTCGGAGCGCTCGTGGGTGCTGCTGGGCACCGAGTCGCTGCAGACCTTCGGCGGCTCGGGATTCCTGCAGGAGTACCCCATCGAGCAGTACGTCCGCGACGCCAAGATCGACACCCTCTACGAGGGCACGACCGCGATCCAGGGCCAGGACTTCTTCTTCCGCAAGATCGTCAAGGACCAGGGCCGGGCGCTGGGCCACCTCGCCGGCCAGGTCCAGGCCTTCCTCGACGCCGAGGGCGGCAACGGCCGGCTGAAGAACGAGCGCGCGCTGCTCGCGACCGCGCTCGAGGACACCAACGCCATGGTCGGGCACATGATCAACGACCTGATGTCGGCCCAGGACGAGATCCGCAACATCTACAAGGTCGGCCTCAACACCAGCCGGCTGCTGATGGCCCTGGGCGACGTGGTCTGCGGCTGGCTGCTGCTGCGCCAGGCCGAGGTCGCGCTGGAGAAGCTCGGCGGCGAGCCGAGCGCCAAGGACAAGGCGTTCTACGAGGGCAAGGTCGCCGCCGCGCAGTTCTTCGCGCAGTACAACCTGCCCAAGATCAGCGCCGAGCGCGCCATCGCCGAGGCCACCGGCCTGGACCTGATGGACCTCGACGAGGCGTCGTTCTGACCCACCGGCCGATCGCCGGCTGACCCCCGGCAGGCCCCCTGCCCGGAGCCCTGCCCGGAGTCCTGCCACCCCGCACCACCGCCGACCCGCCCGGTCCTCCGGGCGGGTCGGTGTGCGTCCCGGCCCCCCGTCGGGGGGACCCGTGGTCCCCCGCGGCCCCGTAGGATCGAGGCACGCCTCTCGCTCCTCGGACCCGGAAGGGCCCCGCTTGCTGCTCCTCGTGACCGCCCACCTCCTGGTGGCGGCGCTGTGCCCCGTCCTCGTCCGCACCCTCGGCCTCCGGGCCTTCTGGCTGGTCGCCACCGTGCCCGCGGCGACCACCGTGTGGGCCCTGACGCAGACCTCACGCGTCGCCGACGGTCGTGCGCGCGTCGAGGTCACCGGGTGGGTGCCCTCGCTGGGGCTCGACCTCGCCTTCCGCATGGGCGCCCTGCAGTGGCTGCTGGTGCTGGTGGTCGCCGGGATCGGGGCGGTCGTGCTGGCCTACTGCCGGTGGTACTTCTCCCCCGACTCCCGCGACCTGGGCCGCTTCGCCGGCGTGCTGGTCGCCTTCGTGGGCGCGATGCTCGGGCTGGTCCTGGCCGACGACCTGCTGCTGGTCTACGTCTTCTGGGAGCTGACCACGGTCTTCTCCTTCGTGCTCATCGGCCACGACCCCACCCAGCGCGCCCACCGCCAGTCGGCGCTCCAGGCCCTGCTCGTCACGACCTTCGGCGGCCTGGCCATGCTGGTCGGGATGCTGCTGCTCGGTCACGCCGCCGGCACCTTCCGCATCAGCGAGATCCTGGCCGACCCGCCCACCGGCACCGCGGTGGCCGTGGCCGTGCTCCTGGTGCTCGTGGGCGCCGCGACCAAGTCGGCCCTGCTGCCCTTCCACTTCTGGCTCCCGGGCGCGATGGTCGCCCCGACCCCGGTGAGCGCCTACCTCCACGCCGCCTCGATGGTGAAGGCCGGCGTCTACCTCGTGGCCCTGCTCGCCCCCGCCTTCGCGGCCTCCGCCGGCTGGCGCCCGGCGCTGCTGGTGCTGGGGGTGGCCACCATGCTGCTCGGCGGCTGGCGCGCGCTGCGCCAGATCGACGTCAAGCTGCTGCTGGCCTACGGCACGGTCAGCCAGCTGGGCTTCCTGCTCGTCGTGCTCGGCCTCGGCACGCGCAGCGCCACCCTGGCCGGCCTCGGGCTGCTGCTGGCCCACGCCCTCTTCAAGGCCGCGCTCTTCCTCGTCGTCGGCGTCATCGACCGCTCCACCGGCACCCGCGACATGCACGAGCTCTCCGGCCTCGGCCGGCGCCTGCCCGTGCTGGCGGCGGCCGCGACGCTGGCCGCCGCCTCGATGGCCGGGGTGCCGCCGCTGCTGGGCTTCGTGTCGAAGGAGGCCTCCCTCGTGGCCCTGGTCGACCTGGCCCGCGAGGGCGAGGGCACCGGCCTGGGCCCCGTCGCCGGCTGGGCCGTGCTGCTCGGCGTCGTGGCCGGCTCGGTGCTCACCGCGGCCTACTCCGCCCGCTTCGTGTGGGGCGCCTTCGCCACCAAGCCCGGGGTGGAGCCGACCCGGGTCGACCACGTGCCGGCCGGGTTCGCCGCCGGCCCGGTGCTGCTGACCGGCCTCACCGTCGCGCTCGGCCTGCTCGGGCCGACCCTCACCGGGCTGCTCGCCCCTGCGGTCGAGGTCTTCCCCGAGGGCGCCCACGAGCCCGAGCTGACGCTGTGGCACGGCCCCGGACTCGCGCTGCTGCTCTCGGTGGTCGTGCTGGCCCTGGGCGCCGCGGCCCACGTCGGGCGCGCCCGCGTGGCTCGCCTCCAGGGCAGCTGGGGCTCCGACCGCAGCCTCGAGCACGGCTACCGGCTGGTGATGCGCGGCGTCGACCGGGCGGCGGTCGAGGTCACCGGCCTGACCCAGCGCGGGTCGGTGTCGACGTACCTCGCGATCATCCTGCTCGTCGTGCTCGTCGTGCCGGGCTCGACGCTGCTGCTGGCCGACGCCTCCGAGATCGACGTCGTCGCCTGGGACACCCCCGCGCAGGCCGTCGTCGGGCTGGTCGCCGTGGGCGCCGCGGTCATGGCCACCCGCGCCCGCCGCCGCCTCCGCGCGGTCGTGCTGGCCGGGGTCACCGGCTACGGCGCGGCCCTGCTCTTCGTGCTCCACGGCGCCCCCGACCTGGCGCTGACCCAGATCCTCGTCGAGACCGTCTCGCTGCTGGTCTTCGTGCTCGTGCTGCGCCGGCTGCCGGAGTACTTCACCGACCGGCCGCTGGCCCGCAGCCGCTGGTGGCGCGTGGCGCTCGCCGTCGCGGTGGGCACGGCGGTCGCGGGCTTCATGCTCGTCGCCGGCTCCGCGCGCACCGCCGCCCCCGTCTCGATCGCCTTCCCCCCCGAGGCCGTGTCGTACGGCGGGGGCAAGAACATCGTCAACGTCGTGCTGGTCGACGTGCGGGCCTGGGACACGCTCGGCGAGCTCTCGGTGCTGGTCGCCGCCGCGACCGGCGTCGCCAGCCTCGTCTTCGTCACCGCCCGCGACGCCGGGATCCGGCGCGTGCACGAGATCCCCTACCCCGCGGGCGTGCGCAAGATCCCGACCCGCCCGGGCCGGCGCGCCTGGCTGCCCGGCTCGCGGACCCTGAGCCCCGACCGCCGCTCGATCGTCTTCGAGGTCATCACCCGGCTGCTCTTCCACGCCATGGTCGTCTTCTCGGTCTACCTGCTCATCGCCGGCCACAACCTGCCCGGCGGCGGCTTCGCCGCGGGCATGGTCACGGGGCTGGCGCTGGCCGTGCGCTACCTCGCGGGCGGGCGCTACGAGCTCGACGAGGCCGCTCCCATCGACGCCGGCCGCCTTATCGGCGCCGGTCTCGCCGTGGCCGCCGCCTCCGCGATGGCGCCGCTGGCCTTCGGCGGCTCGGTGCTGCAGAGCGCCGACATCACGATCCACCTCGGCCCGCTGGGCGAGCCTCACCTGGTCACCTCGGTCTTCTTCGACATCGGGGTCTACCTCGTGGTCATCGGCCTGGTGCTCGACCTGCTGCGCGCGCTCGGCTCGCGCATCGACCGCCACATCCTGGCCGATGAGCGCGCCGCCCTGGCCGCGGGCCGCGGCGACACCGCCTCGGACCCCGCGCGCGGCACCACGCCCCAGCCGGTCGACCAGCCGACCGACCAGGCCGCCCCGGAAGGAGCCCGCTGATGGAGGAGGTCAACCTCACCCTCACCCTGACCGGGGCCGCGCTCGTGGGCTGCGGGGTCTACCTGCTGCTCGAGCGCAGCCTCACCCGCGTGCTGGTCGGGCTGGTCGTGCTCAGCAACGGCATCAGCCTGCTCTACCTCGTGGCCGGCGGGAAGGCCGGCAACGCCCCCATCGTCGGCAAGGCCGAGGGCCGCCTCAGCGACGCGCTGCCCCAGGCCCTCGTGCTCACCGCCATCGTCATCACCCTCGGCACCACCGCCTTCGTGGTGGCCATGGCCTACCGCAGCTGGCAGCTCAACGGCCACGACGACGTGCAGGACGACGTCGAGGACGCCTCGATCCGCCGCCGCGCCGACCTCGACGAGTCCTCCCAGGGCTACGACCTCGACTCCGCCGACACCTCCGAGCGCCCGGCCGAGGAGGGGACCCGTCCGTGAACGTCGAGGCCCTCGTGCCCCTGCCCGTCGTGCTGCCGCTGCTGGGCGCCGGCGCCACCCTCATGCTCTCGCACCGCCCGCAGCTCCAGCGCGCGATCAGCCTCGGCAGCCTCATGGCGGTCACCGCGCTGGCCGCGGTGCTGCTGGTGGCCGCCGACCGCAGCGGCCCGCAGGTGATCTGGATCGGCGGCTGGCCCGAGCCGCTGGGCGTCTCGCTGGTCGCCGACCGGCTCTCGGCGCTGATGCTGCTGGTCTCGGCCGTGGTGGTCACGGCGGTCCTGGCGTACTCGCTGGGTCAGGGCATGACCGGCGACGACGAGGAGCACGCCTCGCTGTCGATCTACCACCCCACCTTCCTGGTGCTGGTGGCCGGCGTCTCCAACGCCTTCCTGGCCGGCGACCTCTTCAACCTCTTCGTCAGCTTCGAGATGCTGCTCTTCGCCAGCTACGTGCTGCTGACCCTCGGCGGCACCGAGGCCCGCATCCGCGCCGGCACGATCTACGTCGTCGTCAACCTGATGTCCTCGATGCTCTTCCTCATCTCCATCGCGGTCGTCTACGCCGCCACCGGCAGCCTCAACCTGGCCCAGCTCTCCCAGCGCATCGCCGAGCTGCCCGACCACGTCGCGCTGATGCTCCAGCTGCTGCTGCTGACCACGTTCGCGATCAAGGCGGCGGTCTTCCCGCTGTCGTTCTGGCTGCCCGACAGCTACCCCACCGCACCGGCGCCGGTCACGGCCGTCTTCGCGGGCCTGCTCACCAAGGTCGGCGTCTACGCGATCCTGCGCGTGCAGACGCTGCTCTTCCCCGACAGCCCGCTCACCGACCTGCTGCTGTGGGCGGCGCTGCTGACCATGGTCGTGGGCATCCTCGGCGCCATCGCCCAGAGCGACATCAAGCGCATGCTGTCCTTCACGCTGGTCAGCCACATCGGCTACATGATCTTCGGCATCGGCCTGGCCACCGACGCCGGCGTCTCCGGGGCGATCTTCTACGTCGCCCACCACATCACCATCCAGACCGCGCTCTTCCTCGTCGTCGGGCTGGTCGAGCGCCGCGCGGGCAGCACCTCGCTGATCCGCCTCGGCGGGCTGGCGCGCCTCGCGCCGGTGCTGGGGCTGCTCTTCTTCGTGCCGGCGATGAACCTCGCCGGCATCCCGCCGCTCTCGGGCTTCCTGGGCAAGGTCGGCCTGCTCCAGGCCGGCGTCGACGTCGGGACGCCCCTGGCCTACGCCCTGGTCGCCGGGGCCGTGGCCACCAGCCTGCTGACCCTCTACGCCGTGGCCAAGACCTGGGCCGTGGCCTTCTGGCGCTCCCCCGAGGAGGCCCACGAGGCCGCCGCGAGCCTGCCCGACCCGGGCTTCGACACCGGCCCCCACACCGGTCAGGTCGGCGGCGGCTCGCTGGCGAGCGTGGCCGCCGACGACGGCGGACCCCTGCCGGGTGCGGCGCTGTCGGTGAGCGACGTCGCCGAGGCCGAGCGGATCGTCAGCGACGAGACGCCCGACCGCGACCTGCACCAGCGCCTGTGCGACGGCGACCTGCCCGAGCGGCTGCCGCTGTCGATGGTGCTGCCGACCGCCGGGCTGGTGGCCTTCAGCCTGCTGCTCAGCGTGGTGGCCGGGCCGCTCTTCGGCTTCACCGACCGCGCGGCCGCCGACCTGCGCGAGCGCACGGCCTACGTCGAGACCGTGCTCGCCGAGGTGCCCTCGTGAGCCCGCGCATGCGCACCCGCCGCGACGGCAGCAGCACCCCCTCGCGGCGTCACGCCGTGCAGCCGGTCTCGGTGATCTGGCTGACCGTGGTCTGGACGCTGCTGTGGGGCTTCCCCGACGTGCTGATCGTGCTCTCCGGGGTGCTCGTGGCGGTGCTGGTGTGCCTGGTCTTCCCGATGCCGCGGCTGCGGCTGGGCGGGCGGCTGCGCCCGGTCGCCCTGGCGCGGCTGCTGGGCCACGTCGCGGTCGACGTGGTCGCCGCCAGCGTGCAGGTCGCCCTCATCGTGCTGCGCCCGCGCTGCGTGCCGCGCAGCGCCGTCGTGGCCGTGCCGCTGCGCGCGGAGTCGGACCTCGTGCTCACCACCGTCGCCGTCCTGGTCTCGCTCGTGCCCGGCAGCGTGGTCGTCGAGACCCGCCGCTCCACCCACACCCTCTACCTGCACGTGCTCGACGTCGCCGACGAGGGCGCCGCCCAGCGCTACCGCGACGACGTGCTCGCCCTGGAGGCGCGCGTGCTCGCCGCCTTCGCCCCCGAGGACCCGGGCGCGGACGTCGGCGCGGCCGCCGCGGCGGGTCTCACCGCCGACGGCGGGGCCGGCGGGGGCGGGTCTGCCGGGGGCGGGCCGGCCGCCGGTCGCACGCCCGGACCCCCGTCACGCGACACCGACCGCGACCGGGAGGCCGCCCCGTGAGCCCCAGCGACCTCGTGACCACCGCCTGCGTGGTGATGCTCGGCCTCGCCGCCGTGCTGCTCGTCGTGCGGATCACCCGCGGCCCCACCGTGCTCGACCGCACCGTCGCCCTCGACGTGCTCGTCGCCGTGGTCATCTGCGCCATCGCCGTCGACGCCGTCGAGCGCGACACCTCCACCACGCTTCCGGTGCTGCTCGTGCTGACCCTGGTCGGCTTCGTCGGCTCGGTCGCGGTGGCGCGCTTCGCCAAGGGCAGCGACGACGTCGACGCCGAGAGCGGCGACGAGGCCGAGGGGGGCCGGCTGTGAACGCCCTGGCCGCCCTGGCCCCCCTGACCGCCATGACCGCCACGACCCCCCTGGCCGCGGTGCCCGAGGTGGCGGCGCAGGTCAGCGACGTCGTCGGGTCGGTGCTGCTGCTGGCCGGCTGCGCCCTCTCGCTCATCGCCGCGATCGGCATGGTGCGCCTGCCCGACCTGCTGACCCGCATGCACGCCGCGACCAAGCCGCAGGTGCTCGGCCTGGTGCTCGTCATCGCCGGGCTCGCCCTGCGGCTGCGCGAGCCCGAGGCGCTGGGCATGCTCGTGCTGGTCGTGCTCTTCCAGATGGCCACCGCCCCCGTCGCCGCCCACATGGTGGGGCGGGCCGCCTTCCGCGGCGACCAGGTCGACCGCGAGCGGCTGGTGGTCGACGAGCTCTCCGAGGGCGTCCACGACCTCGGCGACGAGCCCCGCGGCGCGCCGTAGGGCCGTGGCTGCCCGCGGCGGATCCGCACGCTGTCACGCCCCGATGCCTCGTCCACCGACCCGTCGTGGCGGGGCGGCTGGGTGGGCGACCCGGCGTCACAGCGGGTGGTGCGGGCGGGCGAGGGGGCGCAGGGCGGCGGCCGCCTCGCTCCTCACCACGTCGCTGAGGCGACCCAGCAGGGGCGAGTCGAGCCGCCAGCGCTGCCAGTGCAGCGCCACGTCGACCCGGTCGCGGCCCGGTCGGTCGCCGGCGGCGAGCAGCACCAGCCGACCGGACGCGAGGTCGGGCCCGAGCTGCGGCTCGGGCACCAGCCCCCAGCCGAGCCCGCGGCGCACGGCCTGGTGGAAGTCGGCGGAGGTCGGCACGCGGTGCACCACCGGGGGCCGGGGGTGGCCGCGCGCGGCGAGCAGGTCGTCCTGGAGGGCGTCCTTCTCGTTGAAGACCACCACCGGCATCGCGGCCCAGTCGGCCCGGCCCGCGCGCACCCAGCGCTCCGCGAAGGCCGGCGACGCGGCCGGGCGGTAGCGCAGCACCCCCAGCGGCCCCACCGTGCACCCCTGCACCGCCACCGGGTCGCTGGTGACCGCGGCCAGGGCCTCGCCGCGGCGCAGCAGGTCGGTCGAGGTGGCCTGGTCCTCGACGTCGAGGCGCAGCGCGACACCGGGCCAGCCGCCGACGGCGCTGAGCACCCCGCCGAACCACGTGGCCAGCGAGTCGGCGTTGACCGCCACCCGCAGCTCCACCACCGCGCCGCTGGCGCTCAGCTCCTCGCGGGCCTCGGCCCACAGCAGGCTGGTCTCGCGCCCCAGCCGCACCAGCCGCTCGCCCGCGCGCGTGGGGGCGCAGGGTGCCGTACGCCGGACGAGGACCTGGCCCGCCGCCGACTCCAGCGCGCGGATGCGCTGGCTGACCGCGCTCGGCGTCACGCTGAGCGCGCGGGCCGCGGCCTCGAAGCTGCCGGTGTCGGCGATCGCCACCAGGGCGGCGAGCTGGGCGGGCTGCAGGTCCATGAAGCCACGCTAAGGCACCCTGAGGATCATTCGCTGGCCTTCACCATCGCGCGGCCCTAGCGTCGGGGCCGTGATCCTCGACCTCGGCGCCGGCCTGCTCACCGGGCTCTCCCTCATCGTGGCCATCGGCGCACAGAACGCCTTCGTGCTGCGCCAGGGGCTGCTGCGCCGCCACGTCGGGGCCGTCGTCGCGGTCTGCGCGGTCTCCGACCTCGTGCTGATCCTCGCCGGGGTCGCCGGCATCGGCACCCTGGTCGAGCGCGCCCCGCTCGCCCTCGAGGTGGTGCGGTGGCTGGGGGTGGCGTTCCTGACGGCCTACGGCGTGCGCTCGCTGCTCGCCGCCCGCGGCTCCTCGGCGCTGCGCACCACTGGCGCCGCGTCGGCCGCGCTCGGCTCGACGGTGGCGACGGCGGCCGCGCTGACCTGGCTCAACCCGCACGTCTACCTCGACACCGTGCTGCTGCTCGGCTCGATCGCGAGCGCGCACGGGCCCGAGGGACGGTGGTGGTTCGCCGCCGGGGCGTGCGCGGCGTCGGTGCTGTGGTTCGCCGGGCTCGGCTACGGCGCTCGGCTTGCCTCGGGCCTCTTCGCCCGGCCGCGGGCCTGGCAGGTGCTCGACGTGGTCATCGGCGTCGTGATGCTGCTGATCGCGGTCTCGCTCGCGCTGCGGTGAGCCCCGGGCCCCGGGCACCAGACCCGGCGCACACCCGGGGCGGGGTCGCGCCGACGGTGGCGGGCGCCCGGGGCGGGGTCGCGCCGACGGTGGCGGGCGCCCGGGGCGGTGTCGCACCGACGGCGGCACGCCCCCGGGTCGACATCCTCCGCGTCGACGTCGACGTCGACGTCGGTCGACGTCGGTCGACGTCGGTCAGCGTCGGTCAGCGTCGGTCAGCGTCGGTCAGCGGGCGCGGCGCAGGGCGGCCTTGGCCTTCTCCGCGGCGGTGATGGCGCCGGCCTTGGCCTTGTCGACGCCGGTGCGGGCGCCGGGGGCCGCGGGGGTGACGCCGGCCTTGCGGAGGTAGGAGTTGGCGCGCAGCACCTTGGCCTCGGTGGCCAGGGCCGGGCTGCGCCACGTCACCGAGAGCGAGATCGACAGCGCGGGGCCGTTGACCACCTTGTGCTGGGTGTAGGGCGGCACGTAGATGCCGCAGCCCGGCTCGAGCACGTGGTCGACGGGGTCCTGCACGTCGGCCTTGAGGTTGCGGTGACCGCCGGCCACGAGGCGCTCCGCCTCGGCCGCGCGCGCCTCGGGGCTCATCCAGGTGCCGGTGACCATCGTCTTGCTGCCCTGCACCTGCAGCAGCACGTTGTGCTCGGGGTCGATGTGGCTGGGCGTCATCGAGCCCGGGGCGGAGAGGAAGACGAAGCCCTCGCGGTTGTAGGCCTGGCCGGGCCCGGAGACGAGGTCCTCGATCTCGTCGAGGCAGGCGTCGAGGAGGGCGCTGTAGCGCGGGTCCTGCTCGACGTTCTTGAGCACGCACCACGCGCCGTTGGTCTCGAGGCCGAGGATCATCTCGCGCAGCTCGAGGTCGAGCTGCGGGGCGTTGCCGTCGGCCACCACGTCGGGCAGGGCGCCCACGTTGTGCTCGATGCTGTCGGCCGGCAGCGACACCGCGAGGTCGGCCAGCGACTCCAGGGTGAGCAGCTCGTGGCTGCGCAGCTGGTGGCTGACCTCCTGCGGCTCGCCGGTCTCGCCGGCGGTGCGCAGGGCGGCGGTGGACTGCTCGTCGAGGTGGAGCAGGGTCATGGTCGTGCCTCTTCCGGGGTCGTGGGTGCGGTGGCGGTGCTGGCGGTGGTGGTGGCGGTGGTGGCGGTGGTGGCGGTGGTGCGTCGCGAGGCGGACGTCGCGGCGGTGGGGGCGCGGGTGCGGTCGGCAGCGCGGCGGTCGTGCCGGGCGCGCCACCGGTGGCGGACCCCGTCGACGGTCTCCAGCAGGCGGGGTGCCGTGCGGACCGCCCACTCGCCGGCCCCGGGCCGCAGCGCCACGGCGAGGGTGACCAGCTCGCGGCGGTCGGGGTGCAGGCGGTCGGCCATCGGGTGCCCGGGGTCGGCGCAGGTGTCGACCAGCGCGGCGCCGGTGTCGGGGAAGCGGCGCAGCTGCTCGAGGTAGAGCAGCAGGCCCGGGGAGTGGGCGGCGTGCTGCTCGTCGTAGGCCGTCTTCCAGGTGAAGACCGTGTCGCCCTCGCGCACGTCGACGAGCACCGCGACGGCGCTGCCGTCGCCGGCGACCAGGGCCAGCACCGACAGCGCGCCGCGGGCGTGGAGGGCGCGACAGGCCTCGACGAAGAACGCCCGCTGGTCGGCGTGGTGGGCGATGGCGCCGCCGTCGGCACCCTTCCACCCGGCGGCCTCGAGACGCAGGAACGTCGCGACGCCCTCGTCGGCACGGCCCGCCTCGGCCAGGTCGACGACCTGCAGGCCGCCGCCGACGCTCTCGTCGAGGCGGCGCCACACCCGGCGCAGCTCCTTGCGGCGCTTGCCCGGCAGCTGCCGGGCGACGTAGTCGACGGGGTGGTCGACGGGGTGGTCGACGGGGTGGTCGGGCGAGGGCGCGCCGGTCGGGTCGCGGCGGGTCACCGCTCGCTGGAGGGACGCCAGGCGCCGGGTCGATCTACCGGTCCGGGCCGCCGCCGCCTCGACGTCGCGGGCCACGTCGGCGTCCAGGGAGGTCAGCACCAGCCAGGGGTCCTCGCCGTCGCGGGCCAGGCGCTCGAGCGCCGTACGCCACCCGTCGACCCCGAGCTCCGGCGCCACGAGCGGGGTGCCGAGGAAGTGCTGGGTGTGCTGCCAGGTCGTGGTCGCCCGCACGGGCAGGCGGCGGTGGCGACGGCGACCGACCACGGGCAGCAGCAGCGCGAGGCGGCCGGCGTCGTCGCGCACCGTCAGGAGCCGCACGTCGTCGCCGCCCAGGTGGCGCAGCGCCGGCGGCAGCATGTCGGGGCCGTGGAAGGGGTTGGCGTGGCGCGCACGGGCGGCGAGGTCGTGCCAGTCGTCGACCAGCCCTCCAGCGGGCGCAGCGTCGACCAGCTGCCCGGCCGGGCGAGCGGCGTGGGGGGCGCTGGGGGACACGAGGGCTCCATCGGGCGAGGCGTCAGGTTCGCACGGGAGCCGAGTCGAGGGGCGCCGCGGCACGCGGAACCCCTCCCCCCGCGCTCTGGTATACCCCGGGCTCCCAGCAGCAAACGGAGCCAGCCCCCCGGGTGGGGCGACCCCGGTCACGTCGCGACCGGCCCGGGCCGAGTCGCTGCGAGGCGGGCGGGACGGCTGAGCAGGCGGGCAGGGGCTGGAGCCGGCTGCGCCGCGCGGCGGGGGCTGAGGGCCGGGCACGCGGCGCGGGCCGACGGGCCGAACGGATGGGCCGGGCGGCTGGGCCAGGCGGGGCGAGCCCGGCGGAGCGAGCCCGGTGGTGCGAGCCCGGTGGTGCGAGCCCCGGTGGAGCGAGCCCGGCGGCGGGCCGGGTGTCCGGACGCCCGGGCCGGGAGGGTCCTGGCTCAGACGGGGAGCCCGTCCGTGCGTGCTAGGGGGAGGGGCACGGTCGTGCCCCTCCCCCTAGCACGCGGAGAGGTCGTCCGGGCCGGGTCGCCGCGACTCCGCGAGCGCAGGCTCGACGCGTGGATCGCAGGCGGCTGGTGCGTGCGATCCACGCGTCAAGCCCGAGGGTCCAGGCCCGAAGGTCCAGGCTCGAAGGTCCAGGCTCGAAGGTCCAGGCCGGCGGGCTCAGGCGGGGCGCACGGGTCCGCCGCCGGGCGCAGCGGCCTCGAGGACGACGACGGGGTCGCCCACGCGCACGACCGGCGGTGGCGTCCCGGCGGGGAGACCGGTCAGGTCGGGGACGAGGTTGACCCCGAACCACGTGGCGCCGTCCCACCGACGGATCCGGGCCAGGGAGGCGATCG
Source organism: Nocardioides sp. Leaf374 (assembly GCF_916862475.1). Taxonomy (NCBI): domain Bacteria; kingdom Bacillati; phylum Actinomycetota; class Actinomycetes; order Propionibacteriales; family Nocardioidaceae; genus Nocardioides; species Nocardioides sp. Leaf374. Next base: position 42,161 of record NZ_CAKASO010000005.1, on the reverse strand, counting down.
GCTCGCGGCCGCGCTCGGCGGTGTCGGGGTCGACGGTGGTCATCACGCAGCGCGCGCAGCCCTTCACGGCGCGGAGCACGACGTCGCCGACCCGGACGCGACGCCAGTCGTCCTCGACCCAGGCGCTGGTGCCGGCGACGACGAGGTTGGGACGGAAGCGGGTCATGCCCAGCGGCTCACCGGCGGGCTGGTGGGTCTCCTGGCTGCGCTCGAGCACGGCGTCGTCGAGGGCGGCCAGCGAGGCCTCGGTGGTGACGAGGAGCGGGTAGCCGTCGGCCAGCGACACCCGGTCGTCCTCGCCCGAGAAACGGGGGTCGGTCGGGCGCTGGGCCGGGTCGTCGAGGTGCACCAGCCGGGCCGGGCGCCCCAGCACGCGGGCGCTCCAGTCGTCGGCGTCGCGCCCGGCGACGGCCACGTCGAGCACCGACCCCCACAGGTGCGCGGTGACCCGCTCGGCTCCGGCGGGCAGCGCGACGTCGAGCGGCTCGGCACCGGGGGCGTGCAGGCGCACGCCGTACGCCGTCTCCTCGGGGCGCACGAGCAGCAGTCCGTTGACCTCGCGCGCGGTGAGCGCGTCGCCGTCGGGGTCGACGAACATCCAGCGCCGGTCGCCCGCGAGGCCCCAGGGCTCGACGGCCGCCTCGGCGAGGCTCTCGCCGCGGCAGGACTTGACCGGGTAGCGGTGGATCGACCGGAGGGTGGCGCTCACGACGGTGAGGCTAGTCGCCACAGGCGCCGCAGCACGCGAGCGCGGCGCGACGCCGCCTCGCCCGCAGGTCGACCGGAGCGTGCGGTCGGCCGCCTACGCGTCCCGCGAGTCCGGGCCGACGGCGTCCTGGTGGAGGTCGAGGCGGGCGACGGTCTCGCCCTCGCTGAGCTCGCCGGTGGGGACGAAGCCGAGGCCCGCGTAGAAGGGGGCGGGACTGCCGGGGCCCTCGTGGTAGGTGACGTAGGCCGCCGGGCAGGCCCGCGAGCGGAGCTCGGCGCAGACCGCCCGCACGGCGGCGGCGCCGTGGCCGCGACCCTGGTGGGCGGCGTCGACGTTGAGTCGCCACAGACCGCTGCGGACGTCGGCGGGGTCGTCGTCCCACTCCACGTCGAGGAAGGCCATGACGAAGCCGACGACCTCCTCGCCCGAGGGCCGCGTCGCGACGATCGCCCGCGGCCAGGCGACCGGACCGTGGGCGTAGGCCTCGGCCAGCGACTTCGCGACCGAGCCGACGAAGTGGTCCTGGTCGGGGCGCACGGCGACCTCGAGCAGGGCGTCGATGTTCTCCCCCGTGACCGGGTCGAGACGCACGCCCCCGGCACCGGCGTCCGCGGACCGGCCGGCGGCAGCGCTCACGAGGCACCACCGAGCGGCAGCTCGAGCACGGCAGGGGCTCCGGCGGCGATCCGCACGGGCACGCCCCAGTCCTGCTGGTGCATCCGGCAGGCCGCGCCCTCCCCGCCGTCGGCGTCGCACGAGGCGGCGCGCGCCGCCACGTGGAGCACGCCCTCGCCCACGTGGGGGTCGAGCTCGAGCACACGGGTGAGGTCGGTGCCGCGACCCGAGCCCGAGCGCAGCAGCGCGGGCGGCGTCGCCTCCACCACCAGCTGGGCGGCGGGGCCGAAGCGGTCGTCGACCTTCTGCCCCGGCGGCGGCTCGAAGCTCACCACCAGCTCCACACCACCGGCGACCTCGGTGACCGGGCGCTGGGTGACGTGGGCGAACCCCCCGGACCGGGCGACCTCGCGCCCCAGCGGCACACGCGTCAGCCGGTGGGCGGTCGACTCCACGACGACGAGCACGGCGGCGCCGCCGTCAGCGGCGTCGGCGGCGGCGTCGGCGGCGTCGTCGGCGGCGTCGGTCGCGCCGCCGGCCTCGACGTACGCCGCACTGGGCTCGGCCAGGTCGGTGGCGAGCGTGGTGAGCCGGCCGGTCGCGGGGTCCCAGCGCCGCACGGCGCCGTTGTAGGTGTCGCACACCGCGACGCTCCCGTCGGGCAGCACCGTGACGCCGAGCGGGTGCTGCAGCAGCGCGGGCCCGTCGGCACCGCCCGCCCCGTCGCGGAAGCCGAACTCGAAGAGACCGGAGCCGACCGCGGTGCCGACCTGGCCGTCGGCGTCGATCCACCGCAGCGAGGAGGTCTCGGAGTCGGCCAGCCACATCCGGTCGCCGGCGGGGGCCAGCCGCGAGGTCTGCGCGAACCACGCCTCGGGCCCCGGCCCGTCGAGCAGGCCCTCGTGGGTGGTGCCGGCGGCGACCTCGACGTCGCCGGTGCGGGGGTCGAAGGTCCACAGCTGGTGCACCCCGGCCATGGCGACCCAGACCCGCCCGCGCCACCAGGCGACGTCCCACGGCGAGGAGAGCCGGCTGGCGCCGTCGAGGTCGGTGGCCTGGTGGCCGTCGCCGGCGAGCACGCGGGTCTCCCCGGTGGCCAGCGTGAGCCCCTGGAGCCGGTGGCCCACGGTGTCGGCGACAACGACGTCGTAGCCCACCTCGGCGGCCAGGTCGGACGGCAGCAGGCACAGCCCGTTGGGCTCGCGGAAACCGCCGACGCGGCGCACCACCGCGCCGTCGGCGTCGAGCTCGACCACCTCGTCGTGGCCGGCGTCGGCCACCAGCACCGACCCGCCCGGCAGCGGCACCGCCGAGGCCGGGAAGCGCAGGTCGGTGGGCTCGACCACGGGCGGCACGTAGGGCGAGCCGGCCGGCTGCAGGGTGCCGCGCTCGCGGTGCTCGGCGACGAGCTCCTCGAGCAGGGCGGCGACGGCGTGGGCGTGGCCCTCCCCGGCGTACTGCGCGACGACGTAGCCCTCGGGGTCGATGAGCACCAGGGTCGGCCAGGCGCGGGCGGTGTAGGCCTGCCAGGTGACCAGGTCGGGGTCGTCGAGCACGGGGTGGTGCACGGAGTAGCGCTCGACCGCGGCGGCCAGGGCGTCGGGGTCGGCCTCGTGGACGAACTTCGGGGAGTGCACGCCGACCACGACGAGCTCCTCGGCCCACTGCTCCTCCACCGGGCGCAGCTCGTCGAGCACGTGGAGGCAGTTGACGCAGCAGAAGGTCCAGAAGTCGAGCAGCACGAAGCGCCCGCGCAGGTCGCGCAGGGCCAGCGGCCCGTCGGTGTTCAGCCAGCCACGCCCGACCAGCTCGGGGGCGCGCACACGGGGTCGACGACTCATGGGCTCCAGCCTAGGAGGGGGCGCAGGAGGGCGCCCCGACGGTCGGAGGAGGGCGCCGGGCGCGTGCGGGCCAGCCTGGGGAGAACCGCCGAAGACGCAGGTGAGAGGCTCGGCAGGCGGTACCGTCGACCCTGTCCACACCGAGGAGACCCCGCCGATGAGCAGCGTCGTCACGACCGGGGTCCTCGACCCTGCGCCGTACGACGCGTATGCCCGCATGGTGCAGCGCCTGCTCGACGTGCCGGTGGCGCTGGTGACCCTGGTCGAGCCCGAGCGGCAGTGGTTCCCCGGCGCCGTGGGCCTGCCGGCCGAGGTCGAGGCCGTGCGCGAGACCCCGCTGTCGCACTCGGTGTGCCAGTACGTCGTGGCCGACGCCTCCCCCCTGGTCATCGAGGACACCCGCCTCGACGACCGGCTGCGCACCAACGGCGCGGTCGTCGACCTCGACGTCATCGCCTACGCCGGCTGGCCGCTCACCGACCACGCCGGGCTCGTGGTCGGCTCGCTGTGCGCCATCGACCACCGGCCCCGGGCCTGGAGCGAGGACGACCTCGCGGTGCTCGAGGACGTCGCCGCGGCCTGCTCGGCGGCGCTGTCGGAGCGCCGGCTGCGCGAGCTGGCCTCGGAGTCGGCGCGTCGCGCCCACGACCTCTCCAGCCGCAGCCGGGTGCTGCTCGCGCTCAGCGAGGCCCTCTCGGCCACCCTCACCCTCACCGACGTGGCCGCCGCGCTCCAGCGCACCGCCCTGGAGCAGCTCGGCTGCATCCGCGCCGGCCTGTGGGTCACCGACGCCCACGACCCGATCCGCTCCGCCGACCTGCCGCTGGCCCAGCCCGCGACCCGGGGGATGCTGCGCTACGTCAGCCCCGTGGGCGACACCTGGGGCTCGGCGCGGCTCAACCACGCCCTGGGCCTCGACGACTCCAACCCCGTCGGGGAGAGCGTGCTGGAGCAGCGCCCGCTCAGCTTCGCCGACGCCGCGACCCAGAACGCCCGCTACCCCACCCTCGACTACAGCGAGCAGGTCGGCCAGGCGCGCAGCTTCTGGCCGCTCGTCGAGCGCGGCGAGGTGCTCGGCTCGATGGCGCTGGTCTGGGAGGAGCGGCGCGTCCTCACCGACGACGAGCTCGTCACCCTCGGCGCGCTCGCCGCCTACACCGCGCAGGCCGCCCGCCGCGCCCTGCTCACCGGGTCGCAGGCCGACTCGCTGGTGACGCTGCAGCGGGCCCTGCTGCCACGACTGCCCGAGGGCGGCGCCCTCAGCCTCGCCGCGCGCTACCGCCCCGCCGCCGAGCGCGACCAGGTGGGCGGCGACTGGTACGACGCCGTCACCCTCGCCTCGGGCGCCACGAGCCTGATGATCGGCGACGTCGTGGGCCACGACGTGGCCGCGGCCGCCACCATGGGCACGCTGCGCACGATGCTGCGCGCGCTGACCTGGTCGCACGGCGACGCCACCGCGCAGAACGTCTCGCGCCTCGACGCCGCCATGCGCGACCTGGGCGTGGAGGGCATGGCCACCCTGGTGCACCTGTGGGTGCAGCCCGACACCGGCGACGGTGCCCGGCCCGGAGACGCCGTGCTGCGCTGGACCAACGCCGGCCACGTGCCGCCGCTGCTGCTCGACCCCCACGGCACGGCCCGCCTGCTCGCCCCCGAGCCGGCCGACCTCATGGTGGGGGTCGACGCCACCGTCGAGCGCCGCGAGCACACCGCGCGGGTGGAGGCGGGCTCCACGCTGCTGCTCTACACCGACGGCCTCATCGAGCGCCGCCGCGAGAGCATCGACGCCGGCCTGGCCCGCCTCGCCGCCGTCGCCGCGCGCCACCACGCGCTGGCGCTGCCCGACTTCCTCGATGCCGTGCTGGCCGACGCCGCCGACGACAGCGACCACGCCCACGACGACGACGTGGCGCTGCTCGCCGTACGGTTCACGGGCTGAGGCGTCCACCGGCCGGACGACCCGGCCGGCGACCGGGCGGGCCCTAGGGTGACGGCATGGACGACCGTGAGCTGCTGGCCGGGTGGGTCGCGGTGTGGTGGAGCGCCGTCGAGGACCTCACCACGCTGCTCGACTCCCTCTCCGACGAGGACTGGGAGCGCCCTACGGCGCTGCCCGGATGGGACGTGCGCGCCGTCGCCGCCCACGTCGCCCACCTCGAGACCGTGCTCGCCACGGGCGAGGAGGAGACCGCCGAGGTCGGCGAGCCCGCCCACGCGCGCGGCGTGATGGGCCACTACACCGAGATCGGCGTGGTCAACCGGCGTACGACGCAGCCCGCGGCCCTCGTCGACGAGATCCGCCGCGCCACGGCCGCCCGCCACGCGTGGCTGCAGGAGCACCCGCCCATCGACGCCTCGGCGCGGCCCGACGTGGTCTTCGGAGGCGTGCCCTGGGACTGGCGCACGCTGCTGCGCAACCGCCCGCTCGACGTGTGGCTGCACGAGCAGGACGTGCGCGACGCGGTCGGACGCCCCGGCGGCGAGGACTCCCCGGCCGCGGTGCACACCGCCGACTACCTCTCCGACGGCCTCGGCTTCGTGCTGGCCAAGCGCGCCGGCGCCGCCCCCGGCACGACGCTGGTCCTCGAGCTGGAGGGCCACGCACCGAAGGCCTTCGGGATCGGCGAGGACGGCCGCGGCCACCGCCTCGACACCGCCCCCGCCGACCCGACCCTGCGGCTGCGCACCGACCGCGGCACCTTCGTGCGCCTGGCCGGTGGCCGTCTGCACGGCACCGAGACCCTCGCCGGCCTGCGCGCCGACGGCCGGCTGGTCGTCGAGGGCGACGCCGACCTCGCCGAGACCCTCCTCGCCCGCATCGCCACCACCCCCTGACCCGCCTCGTCACCCCGCCACGACCGACACCTCCCCGTCGATCGAGGAGGGAGCCACGCACCGGCACCCACGGCGATCGAGCAGGGAGCGGCCACACACCGGCACCACGGCGATCGAGGAGGGAGCCAGGCACCGGCACCCCCCGGCGATCGAGGAGGGAGCGCCAGCGACCGTCTCGAGATCCCCGCACCCGCCCTCCCAGCCCCACCCCGACCGCCACCACCACGACCGCCACCACCCCGACCAGCCCCACCCCGACACCCACACCCGGAGACTCCATGACCGCCACCGACACCTGGCGCCTCGCCGACATCCCCGACCAGGCCGGGCGCACGATCGTCGTGACCGGCACCAGCGCCGGCGGGCTGGGCCACCACACCGCCCTCGAGCTGGCCCGCCGCGGCGCCCGCGTCGTGCTCGCCGGGCGCACCGAGTCGAAGCTGGCCGAGACCGACCGGCTCATCCGCGCCGAGGTGAGCGAGCCCCGTGTGGAGCGGCTCGTGCTCGACGTGGCCGACCTGGCCTCGGTGCGCCGCGCCGCCACGGAGGCCTCCCGCCTCGGGCCGATCCACGCGCTGGTCAACAACGCCGGGGTCATGGCCACCCCGCAGACCCGCACCGCCGACGGCTTCGAGCTGCAGCTGGCCACCAACCATCTCGGCCCCTTCCTGCTCACCGGCCTGCTGCTGCCCCAGCTGGTGGCCAGCGGCGAGGCCCGCGTGGTCGCCGTCTCCTCCCTCGGCCACCGGATGGCGCGCCGCGCCCCGCTCGGCGACCCGCGCGACACCTCCGGGCGCTACAGCCGCTGGCTCGTCTACGGCCAGACCAAGCTGGCCAACCTGCTCTTCACCTACGAGCTCGACCGGCGCGCCCGCGAGGCCGGCCTGCCGGTCAAGGCGCTGGCGGCCCACCCCGGCTTCGCGGGCACCCACCTGGTGGCCAACGGCGCGGTCGGCCGGGCCAGCGGCGGCCTCGCCTCCATCCTCGGCGGCGCCACGCGGGCGGTCTCGCAGTCGGCCGCCGCGGGCGCCTGGCCCACGCTGATGGCGACCACGGCGGACCTGCCGGGCTCGACGTACTGCGGGCCGAGCGGGCTCGGCGAGCTCGGCGGCGCCCCCCAGGTCGTCACCAGCAACGCCCTCTCCCACGACGCCGAGGCCCAGCGCCGGCTGTGGGAGGTCAGCGAGCGGGCCACCGGCATCACCTACCCCTGACCGCCCACCCGGTCAGCCCCACCCGGTCAGCCTCACCCGGTCAGCCCGGCCCGGCCCGCACGGCGGCCGATGGGTCAGTCGGCGTCGCGGACGCGGACGAGGCCGCCGCGGGTGCCGACGTAGGCCGCGCCGTCGGGGCCGAGGGCGACCGGGGAGCCGGTGGGGTCAGCGGGGTCGACGAGGGGGCCGAGGCCCAGGCGCACGCCGAAGGCGGTGTGGCCGGTGGCGGCCTCGACGGCGGTGAGGTACCACGCGTCGGCGCCCCACCAGCTGCGCCGCTTGGTCGGCAGGTAGACCAGCCCGGTCACCGGCGAGACCACGGCGCCGGCCGACGGGGCGACCAGGTCGGTGCTCCAGCGCTCCACGCACTCGCCGTCGACGACGTCGACGCGGGCCACGCCGCCGCTGGGCGCGCGGCCGAGCAGGGTCGGCGACCAGCCCGAGGAGCCGGCGGTGTTGGCGACCACGACCCCGCGCCCCACCGAGACCAGCGGGCCGCGGGTGGCGCTGTGGTCGTCCTCGAAGAGCGCCGCCGAGCAGACCTCGGAGCCGTCGCGCGCGTCGAGCACGCGCAGGTGCATCCGCGGCTCGGCGTTGTCGGTGAGGGCGACCAGCCCTCCGGCCAGCGGCACCGGCGGCGTGCCGCTGCCCTGGTCGGGCTGACCGTCCTTGACCTCCTCGCCGCGGTCGTAGGCCGCGCGCCACACCACGCCCGGTCGTCCGCCGCGCAGCGCGAGGCGGTACGTCGCGGCCGTGCTGCTCACGAGCACCTCGCTCCCCGCGGTGCCGGTCGATCCGCCGGTCGAGCCGCCGGCCGATCCGCCCGCCGCGCCGCCGCCCGGACCGCTGGGCGAGGCCGCCGCCGACCCGCCGGTCGTGCCTCCTGCGGCGCCCGCGGCGTCGCCAGCCGAGCCGCCCGCAGAGCCACCCGCGGGCGCGACCACGAGCGGCTGCCCGACGGTCTCGCCGAGGTCGGTGGTGCGCACGGTGTCGTCGGGGGCGACGACGCCGACGCGGCCGTCGCGGGTGACGAACCACAGCCGCCCGTCGCCACCGGCGCCGCTCGTGCCCGTCGGCCCGGCGGCCGCGGCGGCGGAGACCAGGCAGTCGCCGGCGGGCACGGCGGCGGAGACGTCGACGTCGCGCACCACGGCGAGCTCGCCCTCGTCGTCACCGATCGCCACGACCAGCACCCGCCGATCGAGGGTCGGCACCACGGCGCCCGTGCCGTCGGCGGCGTCCGGGAGGTCCGCGGCGGCGTCGTCACCGGCAGCCTCGCCACCGTCGCCCTCGGCCGCACCCCCGGAGCCCCCGTCGGAGCCCCCGGCACCGAGCACGGAGGCCACGGAGGAGGTGGTGGCGAAGGCCGAGGCGCAGGCGCCCGCGGGCTCCTCTTCCGCCCCGTCGGACCCGTCGGACCCGTCGGAGCCGCCCGAGGAGTCGGGGTCGCCGGACCCGCCGGCGGCGAGGTCGAGGGTGTCGCGGGCGCGCAGCGAGTCGGCACCGACCAGTCGCAGGGTCGAGCCGCAGCGCGCGAGCAGCGCGTCGCCGGCGGCGGTGACGCCCCAGCAGCGCCCGCCCCAGCCGAACCAGCGCGAGGTCACCCCGGGTGACTCCCCGCGCGGACCCGGCCCGCCCGCGACGTCGAGCAGCGGCTGGGCGGCGACGGGTCGCCCGACGTAGGCCGGGGTCACCAGCGCGCCCGGCCCGGGCGGCACGGGCAGCCAGCCGGCGGGGGCGACCACCGCGATGCCGACGGCCGCGGCCACCGCGCCGACCCACGCCGCGGCGACCCGCGGGGTCGGTCGCAGCCAGGCGCGCACCGCCGGGTGGAGCAGGCTCGCCAGCGCGAGCAGCAGCACCCACGGGCCCAGGGCGAGCCACAGGACGGCCACCCCGACGAGGGCGGCCGTGCGCTGGTGCCTCACGCCCCCGGACCCCCGCGGCCCACCGCGCCCGTGACCGCGTCAGCGACCCCGTGAACGCCCCGGTGAGCGACCCCGAGAACGACCCCGCGAGCGACCCGGCCGGCGTCGGAGCCGCCCGCCACCCGACCCGTCGTACCGCGCGCCAGCCCGCCAGCCACCCCGCCGACCACACCGCCGGCCACCCCGCCGACCACGCCGCCCCCGTGGGGCGCGTGTGACGGGAGTGACGACATGGCACCGATCGTAGGCCGAGGGGTGGTGCCCCCGCTGGGCTTTCGAGGCCATGATGAGCCCCATGAGCAGCCCCCGCGCCGGACAGCCCGCCGAGCCCGCCGACCTCGTCGACGTCGCCCACCTCGTCACCGCCTACTACACCGGCGAGCCCGACCCCGACGACGTCGACCAGCAGGTCGCCTTCGGCACCTCCGGCCACCGCGGTTCCTCGCTCCGGACCTCCTTCAACGAGGCGCACATCCTGGCCACCACCCAGGCGATCTGCGACTACCGCCGCGAGCAGGGCTACGACGGCCCGCTCTTCATCGGCCGCGACACCCACGGTCTCTCCGAGCCGGCCTGGGCCACCGCGCTGGAGGTGCTGGTGGCCAACGACGTCACCGTGCTCGTCGACGACCGCGACGCCTACACCCCCACCCCGGCGGTCTCCCACGCGATCCTGCGCGCCAACCGGGGCCGCACGAGCGGGCCGGGCCTGGCCGACGGCATCGTCGTGACCCCCTCGCACAACCCGCCGGCCGACGGCGGCTTCAAGTACAACCCGCCCCACGGCGGGCCGGCCGACTCCGACGCCACGAAGGTCATCGCCGCGCGCGCCAACCAGCTCATCGCCGCGGGGCTGCACGACGTGCGCCGCGTGCCCTTCGCGCGGGCGCGGGCCGCGGTGTCGACGTACGACTTCCTGGGCGGCTACGTCGACGACCTGCCCCAGGTCGTCGACCTCGAGGCGATCCGCTCCGCGGGGGTGCGCATCGGCGCCGACCCGCTCGGCGGCGCGGCGGTGCACTACTGGGGCGAGATCGCCGAGCGCCACGGCCTCGACCTCACCGTGGTCAACCCGCTGGTCGACGCCACCTGGCGCTTCATGACCCTCGACTGGGACGGCAAGATCCGCATGGACTGCTCCTCGCCCTCGGCGATGGCCTCGCTGGTCGCGCAGAAGGACGCCTACGACATCGCCACCGGCAACGACGCCGACGCCGACCGCCACGGCATCGTCACCCCCGACGCCGGGCTGATGAACCCCAACCACTTCCTCGCCGTCGCCATCGGCCACCTCTTCGGGGGCGCGCGCCCCGACTGGCCGGCCTCGGCGCGCATCGGCAAGACGCTGGTGTCGTCGTCGATGATCGACCGGGTCGCGGCCTCGATCGGCACGCCGCTGGTGGAGGTGCCGGTGGGCTTCAAGTGGTTCGTGCCCGGGCTGCTCGACGGCTCCTTCGGCTTCGGCGGGGAGGAGTCGGCCGGGGCGTCGTTCCTGCGCCGCGACGGCTCGGCCTGGACCACCGACAAGGACGGCCTCATCCTCTGCCTGCTGGCCTCGGAGATCCTCGCCAGCAGCGGCAGGACGCCCTCGCAGCACTACGCCGACCTCGTCGCGCAGCACGGCGACCCCGCCTACGCCCGCATCGACGCCCCCGCCACCCGCGAGCAGAAGGCCGCGCTGGCCGCGCTCTCCCCCGACGACGTCACCGCCACCACTCTGGCCGGGGAGGAGATCACCGCCAAGCTCACCGAGGCCCCCGGCAACGGCGCCGCCATCGGCGGGCTCAAGGTGACCACCGAGTCGGCGTGGTTCGCCGCGCGCCCGTCGGGCACCGAGGACGTCTACAAGATCTACGCCGAGTCCTTCCAGGGCCCCGACCACCTCGCCCAGGTGCAGGCCGAGGCCCGCGACGTCGTCTCCGCCGCCCTCGGCGCCTGACCCCCGCCGCGGCAGCGGCGTCTGCGGCAGCAGCGTCCGCGGCAGCAGCGTCCGCGGCAGCGATGTCCTACTGACCGTTGCGACTACTGGCAGGGCGTCACAACGGTCAGGCAGTGGTCGCAACGGTCAGTAAGACGCGCCGGCCGCGCGCCCCGGGCCCGGGCTCAGCGCCCCGCGGCGACGTGCTCGGCGGCGAGGAACGACAGCCCGAGGGCGGGGAGCAGGCCGTTGCCGGCGAGGTAGCCCGCGGCGCCGTGGCCGGAGATGCCGGCGGCGGCGCCCCCGGCGGCGTAGAGCCCGGTCACGGGGCCGTCGGCGCGCTGCACGCGGGCGTGCTCGTCGACGACCAGCCCGCCCTGGGTGTGGAAGAGCGCGGGCGTGACGGGCACGGCGCGGTACGCCGCAGCCAGCGGCGCCTCCCACCGCGTGCGCCCGTGCGGGTCGTCGGCCTCGCCGCTCGCCGCGGCGCGGGCCGCCTCGAGCGTCGCGCCCAGCACGCCGGCGTCGACGTCGATCGCGGCGGCCAGGCCGGCCACGTCGGCGGCGGTGCGGGTGACCCCCGACTCGACGGTGTCGCGGTAGTCGGTGAAGGACTGGCACGCCTCGTGGATCCGCTCGTCGAGCACCAGCCAGCCGCGCCCGCCCTCGGCGGCCTGGAGCGCCGCGGCGTACTCGGAGTAGCCGGTGGTCTCGTCGCCGAAGCGGCGCCCGGTGGTGTCGACGACGACGGCGCCGTGCATGACGGTGGCCCAGCCGGCCAGGGTGGCGGCGGGGGTGAGGGCGGCGTGGCCCTGGTAGGAGTCGAGGTAGGCGGTCTGCGCGCCGAGCCGCTCGCCCAGGCGCAGGGCGTCGCCGGTGGAGCCCTCGCTGCCGTGGTAGGTCGCGCCGGCGATCTCGGGCAGGTGGCGGGCCACGAGCTCGCGGTCGGCGCCGAAGCCGTTGGTGGCCAGCAGCACGGCGCGGGTCGGCACGCGCTCCTCGCCGTTGGGGGTCTCGACCACGGCCTCGCACACCGCGCCGTCGTCGTCGAGCACGACGTCGACGAGCCGGGCCGGCACGAGCAGGTCGACGAGGTCGCTGGCGCGCGCGGCGCGCACGAGGTCGGCCAGCATGGCCTGGCCGGCGCGGCCGGGCACGGTGTGGCAGCGCAGCGCGGAGTGGCCGGGGTAGCCGAAGTCGGTGACCAGCGAGAGCGGCAGCCCGGCCTCGTCGGCCAGCCACTCCACCAGCCGGGCGCTGACCCCGGCCAGGGCCACGGCGAGCCGCTCGTCGGCCTGGCCGTGGGTCTTGGCGCGGATGTCGTCGACGAAGCGCTCGGCGGAGTCCTCCACCCCGGCCTCGCGCTGCCAGCGGGTGCCGGCGCCGGGCACCATCGCGGTCGACATGGCGGTGTTGTTGCCGCGCGCGAAGTGCTCGTTGCGCTCCACCACCAGCACCGAGAGGCCCAGCGAGGCGGCGCGCAGCGCGGCCACCAGCCCGCCGCCGGCGCCGGCGACGACGAGGTCGGGACCCTCCGGGCTCATCGCGTCGCCCCCGTCGTGGCCGGGGCAGCGGTCGTGGCGGGGGCGGCGTCGTCGAGCCGGCCGGTCACCCGCGCCCGCAGCCCGAGGAGGGCCAGGGCGGTGGCGGTGGGGTCGAGCACGTACGGCGCCCGCGCCTGCTCGGCCACGTCGACGGCCGAGCACGCGTTGAGCACGAAGTCGCAGTCGAGGCCCTCGACGGTGCGCTCCACCGCCGCGGCCCAGGTGGCGTCGTCGGCGATGTCGTCGACCGACAGGTCGAGCACGGCGGTCGGGGCGACGGTCGCGGCGGCGTACTGACCCAGGCGGCGGTCGAGCTCGTCCGCGATGGGGGCGTTGCGGGCCACCGCGCCCAGGCGGGCGCCCTGGCCGGTGACGAAGGCCGCGGTGAGCCGGCCCAGGCCGAGCACCGGTCGCGCGAGACCGGCCAGGCCCTCGCCCTCAGCCCCCTCGCCGTCGGCCTCGGCGAGGTCGGCGAGCGGGTCGAGCACGCAGTCGGGGAGGTAGGCGTCCCAGCCGGTGGGGTCGACGGCGGCGTAGCGGGCGTGGAGCGCGCGCTCGCTGGCCCGCACGTCGTCGGCGGTGTCGAGGGCGCGCGGCAGGCGCGGGGTGCGGGCGTCGGGCTCGCCCGTCGGGCCTCCCCCGGAGCTGCCGGAGCTGCCGGGGTCGAGGTGCTCGAGCACGACGGTGACGCCGGCGGGCGCGAGGGCGTCGTAGCGCGCCTGGCGCCGGGCCAGCTCGGCGTCGTCGACGACGATCGGGGTGATGGCGAGCAGTCGCATCAGGCGGGGACTCCCTGGGTCGGGTCGGTGGTGCGGGCGGGCGGCGCTGCGGCCGGCCCGGCGGGCGGTGCGGTGGCGGCGGGCGCGGCGTACGGCGGGGCCGCGCAGGGCGGCTGCGCCTCGGGGCCGAGGCCCAGGGCGCGGGGGTCGTTGGGGTGCGCGGCGAGCGGGTGGACGGTGATGTCCATCCACGGGTGCAGCGGCAGCGAGGTCAGGCAGGCGTGCAGCTCGGTGGCGTCGGCGACGTCGTAGAGGCTCCAGTTGGCCCAGCGGCCCGGGATGCGCCAGAGCCGGCGCAGCTGGCCGGCGGCGGCGAGACGCTGGCCCTGGGCCAGCTCGCGGGCGAAGACCTCCTCGCGCTGCTCGACCGGCGTCTCGGGCGGCCAGACGATCTCGATGTGCACCAGGAACTCCACGTGCTCCCCTCCCTTCTCTCTGCTCGCGCCCCTCGACCGTCGGTCGGGCCGGGCGGTCGGGGTCAGACCCCGAGGTAGGCCTCGCGCACGCGCGGGTCGTCGGCCAGCTCGGCGCCGGTGCCCTCGAGCACGATGGCGCCGCTCTCGATGACGTAGGCGCGGTCGGAGATGGCGAGGGCCTGGGAGGCGTTCTGCTCCACGATGAGCACGGTGACCCCGGAGTCGCGGATGCGGCGGATGGCCTCGAGCACCTGGGCGACCAGGTTGGGCGCGAGGCCCACCGACGGCTCGTCGAGGGTCAGGCAGGTGGGGCGCGCCATCATGGCCCGCCCGATGGCCAGCATCTGCTGCTGCCCGCCCGACATGGTCTCGGCCTTCTGGGCCCGCCGCGCGGCGAGGATCGGGAAGAGGTCGAAGACCTCCTCCAGGGAGGCCTTCACCGTGGAGCGGGGCTGGGAGTAGGCGCCCATCTCGAGGTTCTCGATGACCTGGAGGTCGCCGAAGAGGGCGCGGTCCTGGGCCACGTGGACGAGCCCGGCGCGCACGACCTGGTGGGGCTTCATCTTGTGCACCGCGGCGCCGTCGAAGAGGATCTCGCCGCCGGTGACCGAGACCAGCCCGGCGACGGCGCGCAGCGTGGTGGTCTTGCCCGCGCCGTTGGCGCCGATGAGGGAGACGATCTCGCCGCGCGCGACGTGCAGGTCGAGGCCGTGGAGGATCTCCAGGCGGCGGTAGCCGGCGTGCAGGTCGCGCAGCTGCAGCAGGGAGTCGCCCGCCGGGCGGTGCGGCGCGGGCGCCGTACCCGGCGTGGGAGCGGGAGTGGGGGTGCTCATGCGTAGTCCTCTCCGAGGTAGGCCTCGACGACCCGGGGATCGGTGATGACCTCGTGGGGGTCGCCGAGGGCGAGCTCGGCGCCCTCGGCCATGACCAGCAGGCGCTCGGAGAGCGCCATCACCGCGGCCATGATGTGCTCGACGAACATCACCGTCATGCCGTCGGCGTGGATCTCGCGCAGCAGCTCGATCATGGGGGCGCGCTCGGCGGGCACGAGCCCGGCGAGCACCTCGTCGAGCAGCAGCAGCCGCGGCTCGAGGGCCAGGGCGCGGGCGAGCTCGAGGCGCTTGAGGCCGGCGGTGGGCAGGCTGCCCGACGGGGAGTGGACGTAGCGGTCCAGCTGCACCCGGTCGATCACCTCCAGCGCGGCGCGGCGCGCGGCCTTGCGGGAGCGGTGGCGGCCGTGGGCGGCGATGGCGACGTTGTCGAGCACGCTCATCGACTCGAACGGCCGCATCAGCTGGAAGGTGCGCACCAGCCCGACGGAGGCGACCTTGGCCGGCCCCCAGCCGGTGATGTCCTGGCCGTCGAAGACGACGCGGCCGCGGGTGGGCTCGAGCTGGCCGGCGAGCAGCGAGAAGAGCGTGGTCTTGCCCGCGCCGTTGGGCCCGACGATGCCGAGGAACTCCCCGTCGGTGACGTCGACGTCGACGTCGCGCACGGCGGTGAGGCCGGCGAAGGTCTTGGTCAGCGACTCCACGTGCAGCAGCGTCATGAGCGGAACCGATCGCGCAGGGTGCCGTAGATGCCCTTGGGCATGAACAGCACGATGAGGACGAGCAGGGCGGCGTAGATGGCGACGTCGAGGCCCGTGACGCCCTGGAGGAAGGCGAGGAACTCCGGCGGGTCGCGCAGGATCTGGGCGATCCACTCCGAGAGCGGGCCGACGACCAGGGCGCCGACGAGCGGGCCGAAGACGGTGCCGATGCCGCCGATGACGGCGGGCACGATCGCGTTGACCGAGACCCCGGAGCCGAAGGCCTGCTCGGGGCCGACGAAGAAGTAGTACTGGGTGTAGAAGGCGCCGGCCAGCGAGGTGAAGGCGCAGCTGAGCGCGACCGTGAGGAGGCGGTAGCGCATGACGCGGATGCCGAGGGAGGCGGCGGCGACCTCGTCGTCGCGCACGGCCTGCACGTACTGCCCCGCGCGGGAGTTGACGAAGGCGACCGTGCCGAAGAGGCCGAGGGCGAGCACGGCGAGCGGGATCCAGAAGTAGATCGGGCTGCCCTGCTCGAACTGCATCATCGACCAGGAGTCCTCCAGCAGCAGGGGCACGTTGAAGCCCTCGGTGCGGCGCAGGAAGTCGAGGTTCTGCACCGCGAGCAGGAAGACCTGCGCGAAGGCGAAGGTGGCCAGCGCGAAGTAGGCCCCGGCCAGGCGGTAGCGCAGGCACAGAAAGGCGATGAGGGTGCCGGCGGCCGCGGAGATCGCGGCGCCCACGAGCATCGAGATCCACGGCGAGACGCCGTGCTCGACCAGGAGGTAGGCGTCGGTGTAGGCGCCGATGCCGAAGAAGGCGGCGTGGCCGAAGCTGAACATGCCGCCGTAGCCGCTCATCAGGTTCCACCCCACCGCCAGGATCGCGAAGATCAGGGTGCGGATGGCCACGGCCTCGGTCTGCTCGTCGAGGAGCAGGGGCAGTACGGCGAGCAGCGCGACGATGAGCGCCAGCGCGGCGTAGGTGCGCGAGGTGGAGCGGTCCTTCAGGCGCGGGTCGTCGAGACCGACGCTGGGGCGGCGCGTGGCGCCGGGGGCGGGGGTGCCGGGCGTGCCGGCGGTGCTGGTGGCGCTCATCGGGTCGCTCCGAAGATGCCCTGGGGGCGGAAGAAGAGGACGAGGACGAAGACGCCGAAGACCAGGATCAGCGAGCCGGTGCCGGGCAGGTAGAGCGCCCCGACGGTCTGCACGAGGCCGATGATCAGCCCGCCGACGACGGCGCCGGCGACGTTGCCGAGGCCGCCGAGCACGACGATGACGAAGGCGAGGATGGTGAACTGCTCGCCCACCGACGGGGTCAGGCTGAGGAAGGGCGCCATGAGGCCGCCGGCCACGGCCACGCAGGCCGAGCCGATGCCGAAGGTCAGGGCGTAGACCCGGCTGACGTCGACGCCGACCAGGGAGGCGCCCTGGGTGTTGGCGGAGACCGCGCGGATGGAGAGGCCGAAGGAGGTGCCGCGCAGCAGCAGGGTGAGCGCCCCGGCCACGAGCAGCGCTCCGCCGAAGGCGATGAGCCGCTCGTAGGACATGATCGCGTCGAGGATCTCGACGCGGCCGCTGACCGAGCCCGGCACGCGCAGCGGGCGGCCGCCGAAGATCATCAGCAGCACGTTGACGATGAGCAGCGAGAGCCCGAGCGTGATGAGCAGCGGGCCCTCCTCGTTGCCGGCCATGGTGAGCTTGTTGAGCAGGGTGGCCTGCACGAGCACGCCGAAGAGGAACATCACCGGCACGGCCAGCAGCGTCGCGACGTAGACCGGGATGCCGCCGGAGGTCGACATCTCGTAGACCAGGAACATCGCCATGGTGAGCATGGCGCCCTGGGCGAAGTTGACGATGCCGAGCACGCCGAAGATCAGCGTGAGCCCGACCGAGACGAGGGCGTAGACCCCGCCGAGCAGGAGGCCGGTGGCCACCGACTGGGTGACCAGGCCGGTCTCGCGCTGGCCCACGGTGTAGACGAGGGCCAGCGCGACCACGACGGCGGCCAGGACGAAGAGGGGCGCCGCCGGCAGCTTCAGGCTGCGGCGCTCCCGGTCGGGCTCCATGGTGGTGGGCCCTCCGGGATCGGTGGCGGTGGGGCTCGTTGTCATCCGGGTGTCATCCGTTCCTGACGGCGGGGCCGCCTCAGCGGTTGGTCGGGTAGACGGGCTCGCTGGTCGTGAAGTCCTCGGGGAAGACCTGCTCGACCTCGCCGTCCTGGATCTGCATGACGATGACGGTGGCGTTCTCGTTCTGCCCGGTCTCGTCGAAGGTGATGGGGCCGTCGAAGGCCAGCAGCGGGTCGTCGACCTCGATGCCGGCGAGGGCCTCGCGCACGGCCTCGGGGTCGTCGGAGCCGGCCTCCTCGAGGGCCTGGGCGATGACGACGACGGCCTGGTAGGACAGCATCGAGGCCGTCTCCATGGGCTTGCCGTACTCCTCCTCGAAGCGGGTGCGGATGTCCTGCACGCGCTCGTCGGTGGCGGCGTAGTGGTAGTTGGCGCTGAGCACCTGGTTGCCCGCCTGGCCGGCGTCGCCGGGGAAGGCGCCGTCGTCGAAGCCGCCGTTGGCCACGCCGTAGACGGCGTCGATGTCGGGGCCGAGGGCCTCGACGGCCTGGGCGATGAGGAGGCTGTCGGGGTAGTAGCCGGTGGCGACGATGACGTCGGGGTCGGCCGCGGCGGCCTCGCGCACCTGGGTGGTGGCGTCGGTGAAGTTGGTGCCGGGGTAGGTGACCTCCTCCAGCACCTCCACGCCGTTGGCCTCGGCCTCCTCGGCGAAGGCGTCGAAGACGCTCTGGCCGAAGGCGCCCTCGATGTGGATGTAGGAGACCGACTCGATCGGCTCGTCGTTGGCCTCGGCCAGCGCGATGAGCGCCTTGGCGCCGTCGGTGCCCATGCTCGTGGCGTTGGGCTGGATGCGGAAGGTGTTCTGGTAGCCCTGCTCGAGGATCGAGTCGTCGACGGCGACGTCGATGACCAGCGGCACGCCGGAGCGCTCGGCCACGGCGGAGACGTTGGCGGTGACGTCGCTCTGGTAGGTGCCGACCAGGGCGACCGCGCCCTCGCTGATCAGGCGCTGGGCCTCGCTCTGGCCGCTGTCGGCCACGCCCTTGCTGTCGCCCTCGCCGAGGGTGAGCTGGGCGCCGTCGAGGGCCTCGATGCCGCCGGCGGCGTTGATGTCGTCGACGGCCATCTGGGCGCCGTTGTTCATCAGCGAGCCGACCCCGGCCAGGGCGCCGGTGAGCGGGTGGACCGCACCGATCATGATCTCGCCGTCGGCGCTGCCGGAGGAGCCGGAGCCGCCGCAGGCGGAGAGGGCGAGGGCGCTCGCGGCGAGCGCCGCGGCGAGGGAGACCTTCTTCATGGTGCTGGACCAACCTTTCGTGCCTGGGGCACAGTGTGCGTTCCTCTTGGGGGAACAGTGGCCTGAGTCGCTGCGTTCCGCTGAGCGGAGCGTCTGACGGGCACCCGAGTGGCCCTCGATCGACGTTCCAGTGAGTATGCACGCCTCTCACGGGGATTTCTAGGGGCTATCCCCCGCGAAACGCAAGCGTTACAGTTCCGGTCAGCGAAACGCTACGACGAAAGAAGGCGCCGTGAGCACAGACCCGATCCGCGGAGAGGCCGCCCGGGAGACCCCGGGCGGAACGGAGTCGGCCGACCGGGTCGCCGACGTGCTGCTGCTCTTCGCGCGCTCCGAGGACCCCCTCGGCGTCTCCCGCATCGCCCGCGACCTGGCGCTGAGCAAGGCGGTGGTGCACCGCATCCTGCAGTCGCTGTCGTCGCGCTCGCTGGTGCAGCCCGTGCCGGGCGGCTCCAGCTACGTGCTCGGCCCGGCCGCGGCCGGGCTGGCCGCGCGGGCCTGGAGCCAGCTCGACGTGCGCTCGGTGGCCTCGCCGGTGCTGCGCAAGCTGCGCGACGCGACCCGGGAGACCACGACGCTCTCGGTGCTGGTGGGCGACCAGCGCATCTACCTCGACCAGTTCGAGAGCCCGCAGGAGATCAAGATGGTGGTCGAGATCGGCCCCCGCTTCCCCCTGCACTCGGGCGCCTCGAGCCGCGCGATCCTGGCCCACCTGCCGCAGCCGCTCATCGACGAGGCCGTGCGCCAGCTGGTCGCGCTCAAGCCCGACACCGACGTCGAGGCCTACCTCGCCGACCTCGCCACCTCCCGCGAGCGCGGCTACGCCGTCTCCCTCAACGAGCGCAACACCGGAGCCGCCTCGATCGCCGCGCCCTTCTTCGACGTCGCGGGCAACGTGCTGGGCTCGGTCAGCTCCTCGGGCCCGGTCTTCCGCTACGCCGACCTCGCCGACGGCGCCGACGAGCGCCAGACCCGCCTGGTGGTCGAGGCCGCCAACGACATCACCGACCGCCTCCGCTAAGGACCCCCGTGCTCCCCCGCTCCTTCCTCTACGTGCCCGGCAACCGCCCCGAACTCTTCGACAAGGCCGCCGGCGGCCAGGCCGACGCCGTCGTCCTCGACCTCGAGGACGCCGTGCCCCTGCCCGCCAAGGCCGAGGCCCGCGAGGCCGTGCGCCGCTGGCTCGACGCCCGCGACCCCACCACCGGCGCCCAGGCCTGGGTCCGCGTCGACCCCGCCGCCCTCACCGCCGACCTCGACGCCGTCCTCCACCCCCACCTCGACGGCCTCTTCCTCGCCACCGCCACCCCCGCCGCCCTCGACTCCCTCACCGCCCACCCCCGGTGGTTGAGGAGCGAGCGCCAGCGAGCGTCTCGAAACCACCACCCGAGCGGTGACCCGGTGGTCGAGGAGCAAGCGGTGGTTGAGGAGCGAGCGCCAGCGAGCGTCTCGAAACCACCAAGCGTCGTAGCCCTCATCGAGTCCGCCGAAGGCCTCCAGACCCTCCAGCAGATGTCCACCCACCCCGCCCTGACCGCCTTCGGCATCGGCGAGGTCGACCTCCTCGGCGACCTCCGTGTCACCCGCACCCACCGCACCGAGGCCGTCGTGCTGGCCTTGCGCACCCAGGTCGTCGTGGCCAGCGCCGCCGCCGGCCTGGAGGCCCCGGTCGCCCCGACGTCGACCGACTTCCGCGACCTCGACGCCTTCGCCGAGAGCACCCGCCTCGCCCTCGACCACGGCTTCCGCTCCCGTACGGCGATCCACCCCGCCCAGGTGCCCGTCATCCACGACGCCCTCACCCCCACCGCCGACGAGGTCGCCGCCGCCCAGGACGTCGTCGGGCGCTACGAGGACTCGGGCAGCAGCGTCGCCCTGGACAGCACGGGGCGACTCATCGACGGTGCCGTCGTGCGGGGTGCCCGAGAGACGCTGGCGCGAGCGGACACATGAGCGGCGGAAAGACGTGCACGGCGGAGCGCCCGACACTGGTGCTACCGGCGAGTTGAGTGATCGATTCCGGTTGAACTCGTACGGTTACGGAGTGGCTATGCAGTGGGACGACACGCTCGTCATAGGGGTCGCTTCGAGTGCACTCTTCGACCTGTCTGAGTCGCACGCGGTCTTCACGGAACATGGAGAGGACGAGTACCGGTCGTTTCAGGAGGCGCAGTACGAGTCGCAACTGCCGCCCGGCATTGCCTTCCCGTTCATTAGAAGGCTCCTCGGGTTGAACGACCTCGCTACCGGGTCGTCCCCGGTAGTCGAGGTCATCGTGTTGTCGCGGAACGATCCCGAGACCGGGGCAAGAGTCATGCGATCAATCGAGACGCACGGCCTACCCATGACTCGTGCGGTCTTCACGCAGGGTCGCTCTCCCTATAAGTACATGCCCGCGTTCGGGATGAAGTTGTTTCTGTCCGCGGAGCCCAGGGACGTCGCTGAGGCCACCGAGCTCGGGTTTCCGGCCGGGCAGGTTGTGGGGTCCGTGACTGATCTCGAAGCGGACGATCCAAGTGACCGCGACCTACGGATCGCGTTCGACTTTGATGCCGTCCTGGCCGACGACTCCGCGGAACGGATTTACGTCGATGAGGGGATTGAGGGCTACCACGAACATGAGGCCACGATGGCCGAAGTTCCGCTGCCGCCTGGGCCGATGAAGAACCTGCTCGAAGCCGTCAATCGTATCCAGGATCTGGAGGACGCCCGGGCCAACAATGACGACGCGTATGCGCGCCGCCTGTTCGTCTCCATCGTCACCGCCCGTAACGCTCCTGCACACGCGCGCGCTATCAAGTCGCTGAAGTCGTGGGGACTGCGTGTGAATGACGGCTTCTTCCTGGGTGGCTGGGAGAAAAGCACGGTCTTGGAGATCCTGAAGCCCCACATCTTCTTCGACGATCAGATGTCGCACCTCGAGGGTACGCGCAGTCTCGTCCCTAGCGTCCACGTTCCATTCGGGGTAAAGAACCTTTAGGGCCCAGTCGAGCGAGTGGGCGGCGGTACGACTTAGGGCAGACCCAGTCCTCCTCCAGAACTGAAGTTCCTTGCTTTGCGGGCCCTTACGTCGAGGGCTGGGTCGAAATCTGACTCGAGGACGCCGCTGCCCGCTCGCGCTCCCGCCGGAACGCGTCGGCGCCCCGACGGGTGTGAAGCTTCTGGGCGGCTTTGCCCTTCGCCGTTACGCACCAATCACCCGCCCTCGATCCGCACTTGCAGCGGTGGAGGAGACGCTTTTTCTCCATGGGGTCAGGTTTTGTGCGGCTCATGCCGTGATGATGGCAGTTAGAGCGTGCGCTTGCGCTTAGGTCCGGAACTATCCGTGCACTCAAAAGGCCAGGACCGCGATTCTGCTGCCGAAACTACCTGGTGACTCCGTAGGGGCACTCGACCTGAGGGTTCATGACTCTGCGACAGACGTCCACGGTGCGCTCGCGGCGACCTGGACTACTGACGGCAGCCCTAGACAGCAGGCATTGAACGCGGCGGTGTTACGTCAATTCCTGGGTTTGATTGGTCAGCCCAGACGCTTAGCGACACCCGCTGCATACTCCGTTTTCGAGGTCAGGGGCCTTGCAGAAGCAGCTGCTGCACGTCCCTTGCGCGTTGTCACGGCGCTGGCAGTCGCAATCGCCGCAGCGGGGACAGAATTGGTGACTGCACTTGTCACACGGCGAGCCGGTCGCCGTGCCGGCGAAGCCGCAGCGGCAACGCTTCCCGAGTCGAGGCGCCGCGGACTTCTCTGGTGGGGCCTGGCCTCCGTGGAACTTATCCACACCCCACAAGTCGGAAGTGCTAAACACGGCGTAGACACGCTTCTCGGTGGCTACCGCGCTCACGTAGAAGTCCTGGCGCCGTTCCCACTCGTCAGTCCAGTGGGTCTTCCTCGTCATTGTTTCGCCCGCCTTGAGGGTGAGCAGCGGATGGTCGAGGGGCACGTCTCCGCGCTTCCAGGGATATACCTTCAGTGAGTCGCCTCGAAGAGCAGAATGAATGACGCGCGGGTGGGCACGATCGATGATGACTACCGCCCCGGAGGAGAGCCTGTTCGATAAGGCGATGGCGCAGGCTGGGCCGCTCGCGGCCGACCGCGCGACGAGCTTCTTGAGATCTTCGCCGGTGATCGGACCGTTACCGACGAGGTCGTCGAGCATGTCCTGCGGGACGACCAGGTCTGCTGCGATCTCTTCGCAAAGGCGCTCAACTTCAGCGTCTGGGTCGTCACGGTCGGCGAGCCAGTTGAGGGCGTCGTCGTCGCGTTCGATCAGAATGTGTCCGACCTCGTGAAGGAGGGTGAAGTTCTCCTTCTTCGAGCCCGGTGTCGGCGAGTACATGACGGTTTTGTGTTCGGCAAAGGACAGTCCGTCGCACAAGCCACCGGCGCCTCGCTGGGATGTGAGCGCCGGTTCGGCAACCACGGTGTAGCCGAGGCTCTCGATGCCGGTGATGGGGTGGTTCGCGATGGCGGCACGTTGCGCTGGCCCGATCGCCGCGAGGAGGCGACGTGCGTGGTCGCGGCGGGTGCTCACGCCGGGTTCTCGAAACCGGGCAGCTTCTTGAATTGCTGAAGGATCGCCAGGAGCGTCTGGGGTGTCGCGGAGGTGGCGTTGCGTTTGCCGGCGGTGGCAAGCAGCCGCTTGGAATGTTCAGCGAGTCGTCCGACGGGGACGTTGCTTTCCCGGGACCATTGGTCGAGGAACGCGGCGATGACCTCGTCGTCGAAGAGGACGTCGAGGGTCTGCGCCTGCAGTGTGTTGGTCGTCAGGATTGAGTCCGCGGCGACGTGGAGGACTTCGGCGACTGCGTTGATGGTCGCTGGTGGTGGATTGACCTTGCCGCGTTCCCAGGAGAAAACCGTACTGGTGGTGACGTCCCAGCCTCGTTGGTTCAGTTGCTGTGCGAGTTCGCCGACGGTGAGGCCGGCTGACTTTCGTTTGGCGGCGAGCTGGTGGCCGTTGATGAGAACTGCTGGGTCTTCCACGAGACCGAGCATCTGAGCGATCGGGTCGTCGACTCGCACTGGCGCCGGCCTGGGTTGGTCCGTGTCGGCGTCGAGCTCGGCAAGTGCTTCTGGAAGTCCAGGTGCCCACTTGGCGATGGCAGCGATCAAGTCACGTTCGTCGTCGGCGAGGTCGGCGGACGTCGGGTGCCCGGCCACTATGTCGAGCAGTGCTTCGACGAATGGGTCGGTCGCGGGCGACGTCTTCTCGTTGTTCGGATCATTCATCCTCCGTCACCTCCTCGTGACACTTCTTGATGATGGTCTTGAGCTGGGCGCCGACGGCCTGGCCGCTGATGCCGAGCTCCTCGCCGATCTGCTTGTTCGTCTCTCCCTTCAGGACGTGCCGCACGATCGTGACTTGCCGTCCGGTGAGACTTTCGACAGCGGTGTTCAGTTTCTCCTGCCGTCGATGCGCGAGGTCCTCGGCGGCGGCGTAGTCCCCGAGCGGGTCACGGTCGATGATGCGAGGTGCCTCGGGATCACCGGGTGGGAACCGCTCCCGGGTCTTCTTTTCGGTGCGCACCAGGTCGACGCACCGGTTCAGCACCGCCCTGCGGAGGTAGCCGCGCCAACCCTCACCCAAGTCGGTGAGCTTCTGCTCCTCGACCAGCTCGAGAAGGTGGGCAAACAGCAGACCGATCGCCTCGTCGGCCAGGTCGGGCCGCTTGCCGTCAAAGAATCGGTTCGCAACCTTGCGAAGCCAGTCGTGGTGCTGCCGGTACTGGGCGGCGACGTCAGACGGGGTGCAGACGCGCGCGTCCTTACCCGGGTCATCCGAGTCGGCCAGCGCGTCGGTCACCCTTCCAGTATCGGCGATGCGGCCGAGAGGACCGGTGACATTTCGGCTTGATCGGCAGAGGAATCCGCCGCACGTCCCACCTCGGTCGCTGGAAGGTCGCCGTACATCGCGCTATACCAGCGTCGGCGCACACCGGAGTGGCAGATGCACGTGCCGGTGGCGTCGGCCGGCGGCCGGCGCACGATCCCGGCCGGCAGGCCGGAGACGTCGAGGTCTACCCGCCGGTCAGCGGTGGGAAGGCCCAGCATGTGCTTGACCAGCTCGGCGGCGATCAAGGTACCGGCGAACCAGGACACTTGTGGTGACGCAACCGCGATGACGTCGCCATTACCACTCGCCGCGCCCGCACCGGCGTCGCCGCTCTGGGGTCGCATCTCGGCCTCGGCGTACGCCTGACGGATCAGGTCGCTGATCGGGGCGCTGACCAGAGCGTCACGTCGCTGCGCGGGAACGCGGCCAGCGGCGATCGCCCTGTCGACGTCGGGGGCCGCCAAGACGGCTCCGTCCTGGAGAAGAGCGAGCACCCGCGGGATAGGGATGCCGGTGACCTGGGAGTACACGCCGGCTTGGGTCAGTGGCGGGTCAGCGCGGACGAAATCGCAGAAGGGGCAGGCAAAACCGTCGGCAAACCGTTCCCACTGCACGTGGAGCTCGGTGCCCGACACCCCGGCAGACAATGTCGCCTTGCTAAGCACGTCGGCGACGTCGAGCCGGCCGGTCAGAGTGTCGACGCTTGAGACCACGACGCCGTGCCAGCCGGGCTCGTTCTTGGTGGTGTTCCAGGTGGCGACATCGGTGTCGTGAGCCTCGGCGGTCAGTCCGAGCTGCCGGAGGCGCTCGACCATTCCGGTGGACTTCTTGCCGGTCTCGCCTCCCAGCAGGGCCGGGTACCGGTAAGGGTTACGGTCGGGGTCGAAGACGTCCTTGTCGACCGCGGTCACCTCCAGCGCCGCGGCCAAAGCGGCCGTGGCTCCCGACCCGTTCAACAAAGGCGAGCATGCCGTCGCGAGCAGCGCCATCGCGCTGGTGCCGACCGATCCGACGCCGAGGAACGAGGTCCGCTCAACCCCGAACCCGGCCACCGGCCTCGTAACTGTGAGGTCGGTGGCGTCGACCAGCCGCAGACGATGGTCGATGAGGTTGGTCTCGACCGTCCCGGTCACCTCCACGCCCGGGAATCCCAGATCGGAGAGAACCTTGATGAGGACCTGGCTGACCGCCAGAGTCCCTGCGGCATGAAGCCCGAGACCGTGGACGGTGCCGGTCTCCATGACGACGGGGTGGTCGGCGAGCACGATGTTCCAGTCGCCGCCACCGACGTAGACGTCGCAGACGGGTTCGGCGATGCCGAAACCGACTGTGATCCGTCGAGTGGGGGGCAGGTCGGTAATCGGGCGCACCGGCATCACCTTGTCAAGCAGGTCAGCCCACGATGCAGCTTGCCACCAGTTGTTCGGCAGGCGACCTTCGCCGGCCGGGTCGTCGACGACGACGCCTGGCACCAGGCGGGCAATCATCGTCACGAACGCGGCGACGGCGACGCGCGCAGCATCGTCGGCGTCCGCTGCGACGGCAACGGCGACTTCGGTCTCGTCGAGCCGGTGCAGAATCTGGGTCGCCGGCTCCTGCGCCCCGCCGACGGTCTGGCTCCCGAGGAGCCGCAGACGCGGGTCCGAAACTGGGGAGTTCACGACGACTCTTCCGCGACGATCCAGCGGTCGCGGTCCGGTCCAGCGCTCAGTTCGACCCAGTACCCACTGTGGAAGATGTAGACGGCGCAGGCGTCCAGGCCACGCCGCAGGCCCAGCCCGAAGAACGGGACGACGATCGAGATGCCGCCCTCGAAGGAGATGACCGGGTTGGCGTCGTCGGCGGCAGAATGGAACGCATCACCGGGGTGGCTGTGGATGCGTGCCACGTACAGGTCGTCCGGGCCTAGCGCGAGGGCGAGGTCCATCTGACCTTCGCGGGGAACCTCGACGTTGACGTGGCCGTAGGTGTCGCGGTGCGCGTTTTGCCGAGGTATGACCAGCTCGGAGCCGGTGCCCCTCTTGATCATCGCGGTGCCTTCGAGGCCGAAGGTGCCACGGTCCTCGAAGAAGGTGCGCGCGTCCTGGAGGACCTTCGAGGTCAGCACCAGCGGTACCCCCGGGGCCGGGGGCGTCGTTGCGGGCGTGGGGGAGGTGTGGTGGTTACGCATGGATGCCTGCTTTCCGGAGCAGCGATTCGATCAGGGAGTCGAGCCGCATGCTGAAGCGGTGGGTGTCCCAGCGCTCGGTGAAGTGACTTTCGTGGGCGTAGTAGCCACGGGTGCCGCTGACGCACACGAATGGAACGCCGAGGCTGGGATGGATGCCGAGGCCGAAGCCAGGTATCCACTTCTCCACGGTCAGGATCTCGCCGTCGTCGTCGACCAAGGTCGCGTCGAACGGCTCGGAGTCGTAGCGGGAACCGTCCAGGAGCAGGTTCCACGTGCCGTCTGCACGGGTCAGGGTCATCACGATGTTCGACCCGTCCCGGTGGAGGTCGCCGGCCAGATCGCCGAGCTTCAGGCGGGCCCGGCCGACCTCTGCGTCGAGAAGGTCGGCCAGGACAGCCGGGTGAAGAGCCACTGCCTGCTACTTGACGCGGGGGAAGCCCGCGCCGTCGACCTGGGGCTTGCGGTTGATCAGCACCAGGACGTCGCCCTCGACGATGCCGAGGTCGCCGAAGGTCGCCGACGGGTCGAGCTCGTTGTCGGAGACCCGGGGCAGGCTCAGCGAGTAGTTGCCGGTGGTCAGCCAGCCCTTGTTGATGAACAGCTTGACTTCCTTGTCGTCGACCTCGCCGACAGTGTCGGACGGCTTGACCGTCACCTTGTCGCTGTGGCCCGCCAGGGACCGGACGGTCACCTTGAAGGGGTGGTCGTCGCCGTGACCCGGCTTGGACGTCGTGTCGCTCTCGGAGTGAGTGCTCACTGTGGGCTCCTTCCTGTTTGTGCCCGCTCTGCCTGATAGACGCCGTCGCGGGGGTCCGTGAAAGCCTGCTGCCGGAAAGAATTCAGCGACATGCTCGTTTCGCGTCTCAAGGGGACCGCGTTCGGAGAGGCTGCCGATCGCCTGACCTGGCACGTCAAACCGTCGAACGCGGCGGTCCCATAGGGCAGGTTCGGCAGACGGCCGGTCGGCGCCCGGGTGGCCAGCCTCCAACTGTGCTGCGAGCTCTTGAGACTCCGACTAGCGTCAATCTGGGCGAAATGACCCAGCCACCGCCGACCAGGAAGGGCGGGGCGATGACAGTGGGCGGCTGGCCGCCATTGCCCATACCGCCGGCGCCTAGTGCTGCTGAGGTGCGGCTTGTGGGAACACAGCTGATCGCTACGCCATTGGAACGGCGCTTTTGCCTATCCGGGTCCAGGCGACGACTGCAAGCGCGACGAGGACCGGCCACAGCGCCAGGCGTTCGAGCAGGCCGGAGACCGTGCCCTCGTCGGACAGGATGAACGCCACGGCTGCGACTGCGGTCACCGCGCTAGTCGAGAGCAGGCCCCTCGCCAACCGCGGCTCGCGGCGGCGCAGCCGCGCGCCGAGAACCAGTAGGGAGAGCGGCTGGGCCACGAAGAGCGGCGTTGCAGCCAGGGCGTGCAGGCTGGCGTCGAGGTCGAGCGGCGCGAAGCCGGTGGCCACCGAGCTCAGCCCGGAGACCACCAGCAGCGCGGTGACCCACCAGCCGAGCGAACGGGCGAGCAGCAGCGCGCCGACGGCCAGCAGCAGCCCGAAGCCGAAGAACGAGAGGTTCATCAGGTCGTGGCGGGGTGAGCAGTACGCGGCGGTGCAGCCGACCTCGCCGAGGCGGCTCACCGAGTCGGCGACGAAGCTGTAGCCGCCGGTGGTCGCTGCGGCGACAACGAACTCGGTGGCGATGTAGGCCGGCCGCACCATCAGGGCGACGGCACCCCAGCGAGCGGCGGTGTGAGAGGCCCGGCCGGGGTGGCGTACGGGTGGGCGGGGCACGCGCTCACGGTAGGCGCGGGGTGGTTCCGGTCTTGTCGCGGACCGGTCGGGTGGACGGTCAGTCGCGCCAGAACAGGTGGTGGACCACGCCGCTGGGGCTGGGCACGACGTCGCGGTGGTAGCGGTCGAGGAGGTCGTCGGGGGAGGTCCAGAGCCGGGAGCCGCCGCCGATCTCGATCGGGGCGACCGCGACGTGGAGGGTGTCGATGAGGCCGGCGTCGAGGAACTGGCGCACGGTGTCGGCGCCGCCGCCGAGGCGGACGTCCTTGCCGTCGGCCGCCTCGAGGGCCCAGGCCAGCACTGACGCGGGGTCACCGCCGACGAAGTGGAACGTCGTGTCACCCAGGCTGAACGACGGGCGCGGGTGGTGGGTCATCACGAAGACCGGGGTGTGGAACGGCGGCTCGTCGCCCCACCAGCCCTGCCACTCCTCGTCGGCCCACGGGCCGCGGTGGGGGCTGAACTTGTTGCGCCCCATAATTTCGGCGCCGATGTCGCGGTGGAACTCGCGGACCAGGTGGTCGTCGAGGCCGCGGCTGCCGCCGGGCTCGCTGCGCCCGGGCCAGCTCGCCGTGCCCACCGCCCAGCCCATGAGGTCCATCGGGTCGACGCTGCCGAAGGGGCGCTCGAGGCTCTGGCCCTCCCCCGCGGCGTAGCCATCGCTCGACACGGCGACGTTGTGGACCCTGACCAGCTGCGTCACGTGGTGCTCCTCGGTTGTCGTCAGGAACTTCGACCGGCGGCAGGGTGAGGACTCATCGCTGGGCGGCTCCGGCTCGGCGGCCGCGGGCGTAGCCGGCCCGGGCGGCGAGGAGGACTAGTCCGAGGGCGGCCAGGCCGAGGCCGACGAGCTGCCAGGTGGACAGGAAGGTGCCGTCGGCCGACACGGTGTCGTCCCAGCCCATGACCCAGTCGGTCTGGGGGTCGAGCGGGGCGTAGGCGAACCAGCCGTCACCGGGCGGGTCGGGCCGGGTCGTCAGGAGCAGGACGACGCCGGCGAGCACGAGGGCTGCCGATGCGAGCCACCAGGCGAGGGGTTTCACGGGGTGAGTATGGCTGGTGGGGGCGTGGTTTCGAGACGCTCGCTGGCGCTCGCTCCTCAACCACCGGGGGGGGTGCATGGTGGTTTCGAGACGCTCGCTGGCGCTCGCTCCTCAACCACCGGGGGGGTGCATGGTGGTTTCGAGACGCTCGCTGGCGCTCGCTCCTCAACCACCGGGGTTGGGGAGTGGGGGTGGGGTGGGGCGGCGTACCGAGGTCGTGGTGTGGGGGGCCTGACCTCGGCACGCCGCGGCTGGGTCAGGCGGGGTTGCCGGAGCGGCGGACGAACTGGCCGCGGGGGGTGCCGACGACGTCGCCGTCCTGGAGCACCGCGGAGCCGCGCAGGTAGGTGTCGGTGACGCGGGCGGTGAGCTCGAAGCCCTCGAAGGGGGTGTACTCCTGGGTGGAGAGGGAGTCGGCGGCGTGCACCTCGTAGGTGACGTCGTCGTCGACGAGGCAGAAGTCGGCGTCCTTGCCGACCGCCAGGTCGCCCTTCTGCTTCAGGCCGAAGCGCTCGGCGGGGTTGCGGGCGGTGAGCTCGGCGACGGCGCCGTAGGACAGGCCGCGGCGGCGGCCCTCGGTGAGCAGGGCGGGCAGGAGGTACTCCGTGCCGCCGAAGCCCGACTTGGCCAGGAAGACGTCGTCCTTCGGGTCGCCGAACTTCGTCTCCTCCTTGCAGCAGGCGTGGTCGGAGGTGACCCAGGAGAAGTGGCCCGCGAGCAGGTGCTCCCACAGCGAGTCGACGTCCTCGGGCGAGCGCAGCGGCGGGTTGACCTTGCCGCCGAGGTTGGCGGTGGTGAAGTCGGCGACGAGGTGGCCGACGGTGACCTCGCGGCGGAAGTCGATGTGGGGGAAGGTCGACTGCATCATCATCGCCGCCTCGATCGCCTTGCGCGAGGTGAGGTGGAGCAGGTTGATGTTGGGCAGCTCGGTCTCGTGGGCGAGGTAGGAGGCGATGGTGATCGCGAGACCCTCGGAGTGCGGCGGGCGCGAGGCGCTGTAGGCCTCCAGGCCGGTGAGC
This sequence comes from Nocardioides sp. Leaf374, assembly GCF_916862475.1. Lineage (NCBI taxonomy): Bacteria > Bacillati > Actinomycetota > Actinomycetes > Propionibacteriales > Nocardioidaceae > Nocardioides > Nocardioides sp. Leaf374. Next base: position 11,602 of record NZ_CAKASO010000005.1, on the reverse strand, counting down.
GTGCCGTCCTTCTCGACCAGCTTGGTGTAGGCCCGCATGATCTCGGCGGTCTCGCAGTGCAGCGAGAGCGAGATGGCGTCGCGGTCCTGGGCGAAGCGCTCGTCGTTGCGGGCCTGCTGGATGCCGCGCATCACGAACTCGAAGTGGGCCAGGTCGTAGGACTGGTCCTCGGGCAGCATGAGGAACGAGCCCTGGTCGGCGGAGCGGCCGTGCAGGCCGTGGCTGCCGTAGAACATGAAGATCTTGAACGACGGCACCCCGAAGTCCTCGATCATCATCGGGATCTCCTCGATGTGCTCCTCGAGGATCGGCGCCACGTGGAAGGCGTAGTCGACGTAGGCCCGGCCGTCGGTGGCGGCCAGCACGTCGGGGAAGACCTCGCGGTAGGGGCCCGAGCGGTTCATGTAGTAGGCGCCCGTGCGGATGTAGGTGATGCCGGAGGTCACGCCGCCCTGCGCGGAGGCGCGGCTCTCGCTCTCGGCGTCCTCGCCCAGCTCGTTGTAGATGCCCCAGTGTTGGTGGACGTCGACGACGCCGGGGAAGAGGAGCTTGCCGCCCGCGTCGAGCACCTCGGCGCCGGTCGTGTCGAGGCCGGCCTCGACGGCGGCGAAGACGCCGTCCTTCACCGCGACGTCGAGCCGCTCGGGCTCGGCGTGGCCGGGGCGCACCACGCGCGCGTTCGTGATCACCAGGTCGTAGTCGCTCATGAGGTCACCCTTCACTTCGTGCTGTCGGTCGTGGTCATGGGGTCCACCGAGGTCAGCGGCGCGAGCACCGCGCCGATGTCGGTGCAGGTCTCCAGCGCGGCGCACGCCTCGGCGAGTGCGTCGACCTGGTCGTCGGCCAGCGTGCGGCCGGCGTTGGCGCGGAACTTCGCGGCCAGCTCCTCGAAGGACAGCGGTCGCTGCGGCCCCCCGCGGGTGGTCAGGACCTCCTCCACCAGCTCGCGGCCGTCGACCAGGTGGGCGGTCAGCACGGCGGGGAACTGCGTGGGGAAGATGTCGGTGCAGCGCTGGTCGGGCACCACGTCGACCTTGGCCATCAACGCACGGCGCTGCGGGTCGCGGGCCAGCTCGTCGGTGTAGTCCTCCACACCGGCGCCGAGCCCGGCGCCGCCGAGCAGGCCGACGGCCACGGCGTACGGCCCGGAGAACTGCGCCATGTAGCCCGTCTCCGGGGTGCGCTTGACCTCGATCGGCTCCCCGATCGTGCGCAGGTTGGGCGCCGGCACCCCGAGCACCAGCCGCTCCACGTCGTCGGGCTGTACGCCGCGAGCGCGCAGCCGCCCGGCGGCGTCGACCGCGGCGTGGGTGAAGTGGTTGGCGGGGTAGGGCTTGAAGAAGATGTCGGGAACCGCCCAGGTCTCCCCCAGGCCATCGACGACCGCGGCGGCGTCGAAGCGCCCGTGCAGCCAGGCCTGGTAGAAGCCGAAGCGGCCCTCCAGCACCGTCGGCGGGCCGGTGAGGCCGAAGGAGACCAGCTCGGCGGCCGAGACCGCGGCGTGGGCGGCCCACCCGCAGTGCAGCCGCTTGACCGTGCCGCCGGTGCGGTTGGCCTCGATGATGCCCGAGGCCATGGAGGCCGCGACCCCGAGGCTGTCGACGACCGCGTCGGCCCCGCCTCCGGCCAGGACGGTCGCGGCGACCGCGCCGCCCATCGCGCCGCAGATGGAGGTGGCGTGCTGGCCGTGCTCGAAGAAGGTGGAGTTCTTGGCCGCCTCGTCGTAGCCGGCCATGCCCAGGCGCACGCAGGTCTCCAGGCCCAGCGCGATCGCGCGCACCAGCTCCTGCCCGCCCGCGCCCGCGCGCTCGGCGGCGGCCAGCGCGACCGGCACCACCGTGGCGCTGGGGTGCAGCACCGAGGGCAGGTGGGTGTCGTCGTAGTCGAGGGAGTGGGCGAGCACGCCGTTGACGAACGCCGCCAGCCCGGCCGGCAGCCCCTCGGGCACGCCGACGGCCGAGGCCGCCGCGTGGCCGCCCTGGCTGCGCGCCCACGCGCGGGCCGCGCGGCTGGTCTCCAGCGGGGCCGCGGCCACCGCGATGCCGACGGTGTCGAGCACGCGCTTGCGCACGCTGTCGACCACGGCCTCGGGCAGGGCGTCGAAGGTCGTGGCCTCGGCGAAGGCGCCGAGCTGCTGGGCCAGGGTCGCGTCGCTCACGAGGCGGCTCCGCTCTGGCTCTGGCTCTGGCTCTGGGGCTGGGTCGAGCGCAGCGCGAGCGGGCGCACCGGGGACCCGGTGGCGCCGAAGATGTTCATCGGCACGAGGACGAACGTGAACTCCGCCCACCCGGCCGCGGCCAAGCCCTCGAGGTCGAGCGCCTCGACGATGTAGATGCCCGCCTCGACCAGCAGCACCCGGTGGGCCGGCAGCAGCGCGTGGCCGCCGCCCGGCGCGAGCCGCTCGAAGGCGATGGTGTCGGCGCCCGCGGCGTGCACCCCGCGCTCGGCCAGCCACACGGCGCCGGCCTCCCCGACCCCGGGCACGCCCGAGGCGCCCCCGACGTACGCCGCGCCCTCGGCGAAGCGCGCGCCCCAGCCGCTGCGGACCAGCACGACGTCGCCCGCGCCGACGGTGACGCCGGCGCGCTCGGCGGTGGCCTCGAGGTCGGCGACGGTGATCTCGTAGCCGCCCTCGCAGTGGGTGAGGCCGAGGTGGCCCGCGACGTCGAGCAGCACGCCGCGGCGCAGCATCGGGGCGATGGTGTGCACGCCGTGCTCCTCGTACTTGCCGCCCACGCAGGCCGCGGCCGCGTCGGCGCCGCCGTGGAGCTTGCCGTCGAAGGAGACGTGGGCCAGCGCGTCGATGTGGGTGCCGACGTGGGTGCCGGTGGTGATCATGTCGTTGGCGGCGCTGCTGCCGTCGGAGCGCACCATGTCGCCGTGGCGACGCGGCAGGGTGTGCCAGAACTGCGGGTGGTTGGGCGACTGCGGCATGCCCACGCGCAGCTGGCGGCCCAGGTCGATCGTCTCGACCCCGGCCTGCACGGCGCGGAGCAGGTCGTCGGCGCCGGCGACCGGCGCGGGGGCCGGGGTGGCCTCGGTGCTGGCAGCGGTGGGGTCGGCGGGGGCGTGCGGGGTGGTCGTCGGGGTGTCGCTCACCGGACGGCCTCCTCTTCCTTGAGTCGGGTGATGGCCTCGGCGTCGTAGCCGAGCTCGCCGAGCACGGCGTCGGTGTCGTGGCCCAGGGCGCGGCCGGTGAAGCGGATGCGCCCGGGGGTGGCGCTCATGCGCCACATGACGTTGTGCTGGAGCAGGGGGCCGAGGTCGGGGTCGTCGACCTCGAGCAGCATCCCGGTCTCGCGCACGTGGGGGTCCTCGGTGAGGTCGCGGGAGTCGTAGACCGGCGCGATCGCGGCGCCGGCCTCGGTGAAGGCGGCCAGCACGGTCTCGCGGTCGCGCGCGGCGATCCAGGAGCCGACGTGCTCGTCGAGCAGGTCGACGTGCTCCGCGCGCCCGCCGCCGGTGGCGAACCACGGCTCGGCGATGACCTCGGGGTGGCCCACCAGCTCCATGACCCGCTCGGCGATGCGCTGGGCGCTGGTGGAGATCGCGACCCAGCGGTCGTCGGAGGTGCGGTAGGTGTTGCGGGGGGCGTTGTTGGTGGAGCGGTTGCCGTGGCGCTGGGCGATCTCGCCGGTCTGCTGGTAGACCGTCGGGCCCGGGCCGACCGCGGCCATGATCGGCTCGAGGATGCTGAGGTCGACGACCTGGCCCTCGCCGGTGCGGTCGCGGTGGCGCAGCGCCATGAGCACCGCCGAGGAGGCGGCGATGCCGCAGATGGAGTCGGCCAGGCCGAAGGCGGGCAGCGTGGGCGGGCCGTCGGCCTCGCCGGTGGCGGCCGCGAAGCCGCTCATCGCCTCGGCCAGGGTGCCGAAGCCGGCGCGGCTGCTGTAGGGCCCGCCCTGCCCGAAGCCGGTCAGTCGCGCGAGGACCAGGCCGGGGTTGTCGGCGTGGAGCACCTCGGGGCCCAGGCCCCAGCGCTCGAGGGTGCCGGGGCGGAAGTTCTCGACCAGCACGTCGGCGCTCGCGGCCAGCCGGCGCAGCACCTCGGCGCCGCCGGGGGCCTTGAGGTCGACCGCGACGGTGCGCTTGTTGCGGCTGATCTCCTTCCACCACAGCGGCACGCCGTCCTTGCTGCGCCCGTGGCCGCGCATGTTGTCGCCGCCGCGGGGGTGCTCGACCTTGATCACCTCGGCGCCGTAGTCGCCGAGGATCTGGCAGCACAGCGGCCCGGCCAGGATCGTCGACACGTCGAGCACGCGCAGGCCGGCGAGCGGCCCGTCGGTGACGTCGACGGCGGCGTCGACCGCGGTGTCGACGGCGGGTGCGCCGTCGGGGCGGGGGTGGGAGTCAGACACGCAGCATCCGTTTCGCTGGAAGAAACGTTCGGGATCGAGACGTCACTCTAACCGGAACGGTCCAATCCGTGAAGGGGTCGCTTTCTGCCGTCTTGTCAACCGAAGCGCGCGCTACGGTGGGCGCATGACCGATCCTGGACCGTTCCTACTGGCGGAACGCACGCGGGACGCCATCGCCGATCTCGTCGCCGCGGTCACCGTCGCGTACGACGACCTGCCCGCCCCGGTCGCGGCGCGACTGCCCGTGGTGCTCACCGACCTGGTGGGCGTGGCGGCGGCGGGGCTGCGCACCCCCGAGCTGCGCGCCCTGCTCGAGGCGTGGCCGCTGGCGCCGGGACCGCACCCGCTGCCGGGCAGCGACGTGCGCACCACCCCGGAGACGGCAGCGCTGCTCACCGCGGCCGCCGCCTGCTCCCAGGAGCTCGACGAGGGCAACAAGCACGCCGCCGGACACCCGGCCGTCCACGTCGTGCCCGCGGCGCTCGCCGCCGCGCAGCAGGCCGGCAGGCCGGTGGGCGGGCGCGACTTCCTCGCCGCGGTCGCCGGGGGCTACGAGGTGGCCGCGCGCTTCGGCCACGCCGTGCGCCGCGACCCCGCCTGGCACACCCACGGCCACTGGGGCGCCACCGGCGCGGCCTACGCCGCCGCCCGCATCCTCGGCGCCACGACCGGGCAGGTCGCCGCCGCCGTCGACGCCGCCACCGGGCTGATGGGCGTCACGCCGTGGTCGGCCGTGCTCGCCGGCGACGTCACCCGCAACCTGTGGGCCGGGCAGGCCGACCTCGCCGGCCTGTCGGCCGCGCACCTCGCCCGGGCCGGGCTGGTCGCCAACCGCGGCGGCGCCGCGGCCGCCTTCGCCCTGCTCGGCGGGCTCGACCCCGACCTGCTGCTCGACGGGCTGGGCCGCGGGGCGGACGGCCAGGCTGGCGACCGGACTGACGACGGGGCGGACGACGGGGCTGACGACGGGGTGGCACCGCGGTGGCTGGCCGCCGAGGGCTACCTCAAGCAGCACGCCGCCTGCTCCTACACCCACGCCGCGATCGACCTCGTGCTCGCGCTGCGAGCCGCCGCGGGCGAGGGCTCGGCGTCGGGCGCCGCCGCCGGCGGGTTTTCGCAGGCCGGCTCGGCCGCGGACGCGGACCTCGCGGGCGGCGCGGGCGCGCCGCGCGGCTGGGACGCGGGCGAGGTGCTCGGCGTACGCGTCGTGATCCACTCGCTGGCCGCTCCCCTGCTCCAGCACCACCCGACCAACCGGCTGGCCGCCATGTTCTCGCTGCCCTTCGCCGTGGCCACCGCGGCGGTCAGCGGGGCCGTGACGCCCGCGACGATGGAGCCCGGCACCCCCGCCTTCGCCGCGGCCGAGGCCTTCAGCGACCGCGTGCACGTCGAGGTCTCCGCCGACCTCGACCGGTGGCTGCCCACCCGCCGGATCTGCGAGGTCGAGGTCGCGCTGCGCGACGGCCGCACCCTCGCCCTGGCCCAGCCCGACCCGATCGGCGACGCCCGCCACTTCCCGCTCGACGACGCGGCCCTGGTGGCCAAGCTCGACGGCCTGCTCGGCCCCGGCGTCGGCGCTCCCCTGCGCGCCGCCGTCGACCGGCTCGTGGACGCCGACGACGTCGTCACCGCCTGGGCGGCCCTCCCGCTGGGGTGAGCGCGCCCGCAACTTCTTACCGACCGTTGCGACCTCTGGACGGGCGTCATGACGGTCAGGTAGTGGTCGCAACGGTCAGTAGGACGTGGGGCCGCGCGCCTCAGGTGGTCGACGCCGACGGCGCGGCGGCGTCGATGGCCGCGACCTCGGAGAAGTAGCGGCGGTGGACGTGGAGCACCTCGCCGATCAGGTCGAGGCGGTGCCACAGCAACCCGCTCGGTGGGCCGACGGCGGTGTCGCGGGGCAGCTCGGCCATGAGCGTGGTGCACGAGGTCTGGGAGAACGTGCCGGAGTCGAAGATCAGCAGCCGCCGGTCGGTCGCGACGACCGTGCGGTAGCGGTCGGTGACCTGGAAGCGGATCGCGGTCTGCCCCGCGAAGGCTCCCTGCACCTGCTCGCCGGGCTCGAGGTGCTCCTGGGCGTTCTCGGTGATCCTGCGGCTCGCACGCGACACGGGTGCTCCCTGGGGTCGAAGGAGACCCCCACCGTGCCCAGGAAAGCTAAAGACCCATCTCACCCGACGGGGTGAGATGGGTCCTCGGCTGGTGCGGTGGTTTCGAGACGCTCGCTGGCGCTCGCTCCTCAACCACCGGGGCGAAGCGCTCGCTCCTCAACCACCGGGGCGAGGCGCTCGCTCCTCAACCACCGGGGCGACGCGCTCTCCTCGACCACCGGGGCGAGGCGCTCGCCCCCGACCACCGGCGGGGTGGCTCAGGCGGCCTGGGTCATCTGCTTGCGACGGGCCTGCTGGGTGAGGCGGGCCTGGGCGGCGCGGCGGACCTTGGGGCCCTTGGTGGTCATGGCCCACAGGGTCTTGAGCTGCTCGGGGGCGTTCTTGACCGTGGTGGTCTCGAGGAAGCCGTTGGGCAGCGAGAGGCGCACGACCTTGTGCCAGGCCGAGTAGACCTGGGCCGGCAGCGAGGCCTCGTGGTAGTTCAGCTCGTACTTGTCGAAGAGGGCCTTCACCTTCGGCGCGACCTCGGCGTAGCGGTTCGAGGGGAGGTCGGGGAAGAGGTGGTGCTCGATCTGGTGCGACAGGTTGCCGGTCATCAGGTGCATCGCCTTGGAGCCGGAGATGTTGGCCGAGCCGAGCATCTGGCGCAGGTACCACTCGCCGCGGGTCTCGTTCTCGGGGATCGACTTCTTCTCGAAGGTCTCGACGCCCTCGGGGAAGTGGCCGCACATGATCACCGAGTGCGACCAGACGTTGCGCACGAGGTTGGCGGTGAAGTTGGCGGCCAGGGTCGGCAGGAAGGAGCCGGTCGGCAGGGCCAGCGCCGGGTTGACCACGTAGTCCTTGGTGGCCTGCTTGCGGATCTTGCGCAGGGTGTTGGCGGCGTTCTTCTTGAAGGTCTCGCTGCGCTTGTCCTTCGGGATCGACAGGTTCTTGCCGAGCTCGAGGTCGTAGGCGGCGATGCCGTACTCGAAGAAGCAGGCGTTGATGAAGTTCCACAGCGGCTGCGCGAGGTACATCGGGATCCAGCGCTGGTCCTCGTCGACGCGCATGATGCCGTAGCCGAGGTCGTTGTCCTTGCCCACGATGTTGGTGTAGGTGTGGTGGATCTCGTTGTGCGAGTGCTTCCAGCCCTCGGCGGTCGAGGCGTTGTCCCACTCCCAGGTGGTGGAGTGGATCTTCGGGTCGCGCATCCAGTCCCACTGGCCGTGCATGACGTTGTGGCCGATCTCCATGTTCTCCAGGATCTTGGCGATCGAGAGACCGACGGTGCCGGCGACCCAGGCCGGCGGGAAGACCGAGGCCAGCAGCACCGCGCGCGAGCCCAGCTCGAGCTTGCGCTGCACGTCGACGACCCTGCGGATGTAGGCCGCGTCGCTGGCGCCGCGGTCGTCGAGCACGCTCTGACGGATCGCGTCGAGCTCCACGCCGATGGCCTCGATGTCCTCGGGGGTGAGGTGGGCGGTCGGGTTGACGGGCTGCTTGGTGATGACGGTCATGGTGCGCTCCTTCGGTGGGACGAGCGGGTGGATCAGGTGCAGGTCAGGGGGTGTCGCGGTGAGTCGGCGAGCGACTCAGTGGGTGATCTCGCACGGCCCGGCGGCCGCGCTGATGCAGGTCTGGATGTTGACGCCGTCGCCGGGCTGGGCCACGGTCAGCTCGCCGTTGCGCAGGTCGCGCACGGCGCCCTCGCGGAGCGGCAGGACGCAGCCGAAGCAGACGCCCATGCGGCAGCCGCTGGGCATCAGCACGCCCGCCGACTCGGCGGCGTCGAGGATGGTCGTGGCGCCGTCGGCCTCGACGACCGTGCCGCCGCCGGTGGGGCCGGTGAAGCTCAGCGTGCCGCCCTCGCCGGTGGCCACGACGGCGGTGCGGAAGCGCTCGATGTGCAGCGGCAGACCGGCCTCGCCGTGGTGGGCCTCGAGGGCGTCGAGCAGGCCGACCGGGCCGCAGGCGTACGTCGTGCGCTCGGCCAGGTCGGGCACGAGCGCGGCCAGCCCCGTGGTGGGGTCGGCGACGTCGAGCATGCCGTCGCGGTCGGTGTGCAGCTCCACGAGGCGCAGCCGGCCCTCCGCGGCGTACTGGCGCAGCTCGTCGCCGAAGATGACCTCCGAGCGCGAGAGCGCCGAGTGCAGCAGCACGATGTCGGCGCGCACCGGGGTGGCGCGGGAGAACATGTTGCGCAGCATGCCGATGACCGGGGTGATGCCGGAGCCCGCGGTGACCATGAGCAGCTTGGTCGGCAGCGGGTCGGGCAGCACGAAGTCGCCGTCGGCCTGGCCGAGGTGGATCATCTGGCCGGGCGTGAGGTGGTGCACGAGGTGGTTGGAGACCACGCCGTCGGGGATCGCCTTGACGGTGATCGAGATGCAGCCGTCGGCGCGGGGGCCGTGGGTCAGCGAGTAGGTGCGCCACAGGCGCACGCCGTCGACGTCGACGCCCACGCGGAGGTACTGCCCCGGCACGTGGCCGGCCCAGTCGCGGCCGGGCTTGAGGACGAGGGTGGCCGACTGCGCGGTCTCGGGCTGCACCGCGACGACCTTGGCGCGCAGGTCGGCGCCCTTGCGCAGCGGGTGGAAGACGTCGAGGACGTCGTCGAGCTCCAGCGGCGTGACCGCGGCCTCGGCGACGCGGCGCAGGCGCTGGCGCAGCGAGGGACGCCCGGTGGTCGGGCGCGGGCCGGTCGGCGCGGTGGTGGCGGCGCTCGCCGTCGTCGCGGCGGCGGCCGGGGCGGTGGCCTCGGTCGTCGTCTCGGCGGTGGTGGACACAGTGGCGCTCATGGGTTCCACTGTCCTACGCCAGGCCGTTAAAGTCCTGTGCCGGTGATGTGAAGTCACCGGGCTGTTTTGTTCGCAGGTGACAGTTTGTGACCGCGACCGCGTCCATGTCGGGGTTGCGGTCGGACGGGAGGGTCGGATGGTGCGCCGCATCACCCGTCGTACGGCGGGCCACGGGCTCCAGCTGCCGGCGCGTGCCGTGAGCGAGATGCGCTCGGAGCTGGCGGTCGTGGCCGACCGCGTCGTCGACGCCATCATCGCCGACGTGCCCGGCTACGAGGGCGCGCTCAGCGGCCCGATGGGCGAGAACATCCGCACCGCGGTGCAGCTGGCCCTCGGCGGCTTCCTGTCGCTGGCCAGCGGCCGGCGCGGCGTCGATCCCCGCACCCCCGCCGCGCCGTCGGTCGAGGGCGCCTACCAGCTCGGCCGCGGCGAGGCCCGCAGCGGCCGCTCGACCGACGCGCTGCTCGCGGCCTACCGGATCGGGGCCCGCGTGTCGTGGCGCGAGATGTCGGCCACCGCCGTGCGCAGCGGCATGCCGGCCGAGACGGTGGCCTCCTTCGCCGAGCTGGTCTTCGCCTACATCGACGAGCTCTCCGCGGCCAGCGTCGCCGGCCACGCCGACGAGGTCACCACCGCCGGTCGCGCCCGGCAGCGGCTGCTGGAGCGGCTGGCCCAGCACCTGCTCGACGACACCCCCGTCGAGACCGTGCTCGACGCCGCCCAGCGCGCCGAGTGGGAGCCGCCCACCACGCTGACCGCCGTCCTGGTGCCCGACTCCCAGCTGCGGCCCGTGCTCTCGGCGGTGGCCGCCAGCACCCTGGTCGTGCCCGAGCCGCCCGCGCGGCCCGGCGCCGACCGCGAGTCGCTCGTGCTCGTGCCCGACGCCCACGACCACCGCCGCGCGGCGCTGCTGCGCGTGCTCGGCGACCGCGGCGCGCTGGCGGGCCCGGCGCGGCCGTGGCTGGAGGTGCGCGCCTCCTACGACCGCGCCGTGCGCGCCCGCGACCTGGGCCTGGCGCTCGACACCGAGGCCCACCTCACCGCCCTCGTGCTCAGCGCCGACGCCTCGGCCCGCGCGGACCTGCGCGCCCAGGTGCTCGCGCCGCTGGGCGACCTGCGCCCGGCCACCGCCGAGAAGCTGGTCGAGACGCTGCGCTCCTGGCTGCTGCACCAGGGTCGGCGCGAGGACGTCGCCGAGGCGCTCTTCGTGCACCCGCAGACCGTGCGCTACCGCATGGGCCAGCTGCGCGAGGTCTACGGCGAGCGCCTGGAGGACCCCGAGTTCGTGCTCGCCCTCACCGTCGCGCTGGGCTGAGGCGCGGGCGGGGCGCGGGCGGGGCGCGGGCGGGGCGCGGGCCCGGTCGCGTCCTACTGACCGTTGCGACCTCTACCTGACCGTCATGACTGTCAGGTAGAGGTCGCAACGGGCGGTAACACGAGGAGCAGGGACCGCCACCGCGGCCGGCCCGACCGCGGGGGTGAGGCCCCCCTCATCCTTTTAGGGGGTATCCCGGGCCAGGTGCAACCGCCGGGGCCCCGGCGGGCGAAGCACAGGCATGGAGGTCATCGGAGCGCTCGAGGAGGAGCCGGTCGGCGCGCGTCTCGCGCGCCGCGAGGAGACCGCCCTCGAGGAGGTCTACTCCGCCTACGGCCCCAGCCTGCTGGCCTACCTGCGCCGCTTCGTCGGCGACGACGCCGAGGACGTCCTGCAGCGCACGCTCATGGACGTGTGGCGCCAGGCCGACCGCTACGAGCCCACCATGCGGCTCAGCTCGTGGCTGTTCACGATCGCCCACCGCCGCGCCGTCGACACCCTGCGCACCCGCCGCCACGACGTCGTGCCCGTCGAGGACGCCCGCGACCTCGTGGGCGAGGACGGCCGCGAGACCGCGGAGCGGTACGCCGAGGCCGCCGACGTGCACGCCGCGCTGGCGCGACTGGGCGAGCGCGACCGCGAGGTGCTCGAGCTCGCCTACTTCGAGGGCCTCACCCAGCGCGAGATCGCCGACCACCTCGACCTGCCGCTGGGCACCGTCAAGGCCCGGGCCGCCCGCGCCTCGCGCCGCCTCGCCGACCTCGTGCGCACCGACGACCCGGACGGAGCCGACCGATGACCCCCCGCCGCCCCGACCTCCCCGGACGACCCGGCACCCCCGGCCCGCCTCCGGACGGGGAGGACCACCCCGACCTGCAGGCGCTGCTGCGCGCGGAGCTCGACAACGCCCGCGTGCTCGCCGTCGGCGACCACCTGGCCGGTTGCCCGCAGTGCCGCGCCGAGCTGGCCGAGCAGGCCGTCGGCCACGCCCTGCTGACCCGGGCCGCCCGCACCCTCACCGCCCGGCCGGGCACCGCC